>NZ_JBHYZV010000034.1:0-79736 GCF_042753905.1 Streptomyces sp. NPDC059248
GGTCCCGGCATCGGTCACAACGGCAGCCACAACGGCGGCCACCAGAACCCCGGTTACACCGGCGGGGGGCGGGCCCCCCCCCCCCCGCTTTCCGCGGGGGCGCCGGGCCCGTCCTGCACCACTCGGTTCTTCACCCACACGAGTGGTTGTGACGGAACAAACAAGAGGAATCCAAGCTCCGCGTAATCTCGGAACACACCAAGACTCACGGTAACCACCCGAGTACGCGGAGGAGTTGATTCCGATGTCCGCCGACGACACCGAGAACAACGAGAACGTCAACCACACCGAGAGCCCCGAGCAGACGGACCCGCCGACGACCCCGTACGGCACGGAGCTGCGCCGCCGCCGGGTCGACGCGGGCCTGACCCAGCAGGCCCTGGCCGACCTCGCGATCATGACGCGTACCCACATCGCCCATATCGAGGCGGGTCGCCGGAAACCCTGCATCCAGGACGCGCGACGGCTGGACCAGGTGCTGGACACGGGCGGGGTGTTCGTCAACTTCCTGCCGACGCTGAACCTGCGCAAGGTCGCCATTCATTTCGAGGCGGCTCGCCACTTCGAGCAGATGGCGAACATGATCCGGGAGTACGGGGGTCTGCTGATCCCGGGCCTGCTCCAGACCGAGGGCTATATGCGGGCCCTGTTCCGGCGCTACTTCCCGCCGAAGCCGGCAGAGCAGATCGAGACGGCTGTGACCACCAGGCTCGACCGCGCCCGCATCCTCAAGGATCCCGTGGAACCGGTCTTCATGGTGCTGCTGGACGAAGCGGCGCTACGACGAACGGTGGGCGGCCCGGCCGTCATGGCGGAGCAACTGCGCCATATCCAGGCCCTGGGTGAAGCGGACCGGATCCGGGTCCATGTCATCCCGTTCGAGGCCGGCAGCCATGCCCTGCTGAGCAGCAACACGACCCTCATGTGGTTCGAGGACATGCCCCCGGTCGCGTATGCGGAAGCCCTCAAATCAGGGTGCGTGATCGATGAACCCGACCTGGTACTCCAGTGCCAGACGGCCTACGATCTCGCCTTGGGCGACGCACTGTCGCACGACCAGTCCCTGGCTCTGATCAGGGCGATTGCGGAGGATTTCGAGGATGAACCGCACTGACGCACTGGCCTGGCGCAAGTCCAGCTACAGCGGTGACGAGGACAACTGCGTCGAGTTCGCCGACAACGTTCTCGGCGCGGTGCCCGTTCGCGACTCCAAGGACCCCCACGGCCCCGCCCTCAGCTTCACCACACCTGCTTGGACGGCCTTCGTCCACATGGTCAAGCGCGAGCGGTGACGCGGAACATGAACGCGTCAGCTTGGCGTAAGTCCAGCTACAGCGACGGAGCTGGTGGCAACTGCGTCGAGGTCGCCGACAACATCCCCGACACGGTGCCCGTACGCGACTCCAAGGACCCCCACGGCCCCGCCCTCAACTTCACCGCACCCAGTTGGAACGCCTTCGTCGGCATGATCAAGCACGAAGGCTGACCGGCGGAACGACGGAACGACGAAGGGCCGCCCCTCCCGGGGCGGCCCTTCATGCTCTGCACGTATCAGTCGTTGGCGACGACCGGGTAGCGCGGCGTGCCCTCCTCCATCTGCCGCAGCGCGTCCTTGCGGTCGCGCTTCGACAGGCGGTCGATGTACAGCCGGCCGTAGACGTGGTCCGTCTCGTGCTGGAGGCAGCGGGCGAAGTAGCCGGTGCCCTCGATGCGGATCGGGTTGCCCTGCGCGTCCTGGCCGCTGACCGCCGCGTAGTCGGGCCTGGCCAGGGCCGCGTACGCGGTCGGGACGGACAGGCAGCCCTCGTTGGACTCGTCCAGCACCCGGCGCTCGGCGGGCAGCTCCTCCAGGACCGGGTTGCAGATGTAGCCCACGTGCCGGACGCCGTCGTCGTCCGGGCAGTCGTAGACGAAGATCTTGCGGTCGACGCCGATCTGGTTGGCGGCGAGCCCCACACCCTCGGCCGTGCGCTGGCTGGCGAACATGTCGTCGATGAGCTGTGCCAGCTCGTCGTCGAACGCCGTGACGTCCTGGCATTCCCGGTGGAGGACGGGGTTGCCGACGACCGTGATCGGACGGGAGGTGCCGCGCTCGCGGTGCGCGAGCTCGCGCTCCTCGGCGTCCTCCGTGTCGTTGATGAACTCGTCGACGAGCGACTGGTCCGTGTCCTGCTGCGACGCCATGGTTCCTCGATACCCCGGGTGATTGCTTGGTTGTGCGCGTTTTCGCGCAACGTACAGACTACGGGCAGCACGGGGAGCCGGGTCCGGTGATAGCTCCGGCCGCCGGGGCTCAGCAGACCTCTTCGAGGTCCCGCCACTCGCGGCTGTCCGGGCTGTCGGCGACCCAGCCGTCGAGCAGACCGCGCACCAGGCCGGGCGGAGCCGCTATGCCGCACTCGCGTTCGGCGGACCACAGGGCGCCGGCGGTACGGTGCCCCAGCGGCCCGGGGTGACCCGGCTCACTGTGGTCGTGCGGGTCGAGATGCTCGCCCTCGCCCTCGGCGCTCGGCATCGAGCCCTCGGAGCAGGTGCGGCAGAGCAGCCGTACCGACGACGACCAGTCCTCGGCGGCGAACCCGGCGTCGGACGCCAGCTGCTCCAGCGCGTCCCGGTCGGCCTCGGTCGCCGCCTCCAGCAGGACGACCCAGGTCGGTACGGGCGACGGCGCCCACAGTTCGATCTCGTCGAAGACCGGGTAGGAGGGGCCCGCCGACGTGGTGCGCTCACCGTTCGGGACGCCGTCGTGGAGGACGACCTCGCCCCAGCGGCGGCCGGAGGACGGCAGCGGGACGGAGAGGACCTCGATCCGGGCCGGGTCGAGCCTGCGGCCCCAGACGACTTCGGCCTCGCCCTCGGGCGACAGCCGGACGGCCGCGCTCCCCAGGTCCATGCCCACGGGCTCGGCGACGTGCCCGGGTGACGTACCGCCGCCCGTACGCGCCCCCGCGCCCGGCACCCGCAGCCCGTACGCCTGCCAGGCGCGGCGGGCCAGCGGCCAGTCCTGGAGGGCCGTCGCGGCGATGCCCACATTCCACCAGTCCGGGGCGCCCGTGTCCTTGTCGAGGAGGGCGACCGCGCGCAGCCCGGCGGCCCGCGCCTGCTCCCAGTCGTGCCGGAACTTGTGCAGCAGGGCCAGATTGAACCAGGACTCGGAGAGCCAGGGCTCCAGATCCGCGGCCCGTGTCAGCAGGGCGCCCGCGTCCTCGTACCGGCCGTCGCCGATCAGCGTGAACGCGCGGTCGGTGGCCTGCCGCCACGAGGCGGAGGGCCGATGCCGTACCTTCCCGAAGATCCTCACGATTCCCGCCTGCCGGTCGCTCGGGTCCTTGGCCCCGGACGCGCTGTCTCGTTCCGTCCCGCCGGACGCCCGCCGCCGGGTCGGCCTCCGGCGGTGCCCGCCGTGGCCGGTCCGCCGACCGCTCCCGCACTCCCTCCGTACCGCGTACAGCTCCCCTCCTTCGCATCCAACCATGCCGCACCGAAGGCCCGCTCATTACCCGTGGGTTACCCCGGTTCCGCCGGGGTCCTGGGACGGTTCGGCCGCCCCCGGGCCAGCACCGCGGCGAGCGCCTCGACGACCTCGGGCTGGTGGTCGCGGCCGGTGGCCAGGCGCAGCCGTTCGAGTGCGTCCAGCGGGGTCGCGGGGCGGCTCGCGCCGGGCGCGTAAGGACCGTTCTCCCTTCCGGTTCCCCCGGTCAGATCGTCGTATGCGTTGACGGTCCGGACGATACGGGCCGTGAGCGGCTGGTCGCGGTACGGATCCGCCTGGCGCTCCACCACGACGGCGACGGCCGCGGGCACCCCGGTCCGCCGGACCACGGCACCGCCGAGGAGGGCGATCCGGCGCTGCTCGGCGGCGGGGAGGCGGGCGGTGGCTCCGCCCGGTACCGGGTCGACGAGGGAGAGCTGGCCGATGTCGTGCATCAGCGCCGCGTACTCCAGCACGGTCAGATCGCCGCCGCCGAGCCTCAGCTCGCGCCCGACCGCGACCGCCAGATCGGCGACCCGGCGGGCATGCCCCGGTGGGGTGTATCCGGCGACCTCGGTGGCCCGGGCCAGGGACGCGATGGTCTGCCGGTAGGTCGCCTTCACGGCCTCGTACCGGCTCAGGGAGAGCTGGGTGAGCAGCAGCGGCAGACTGAACACGGGCAGCGCCCACAGTCCGGCGACGGACACGGAGAGCGCCATCACGACCCCGGTGGCGCAGACCGCGGAGCCGATGCCGGGGAGCGCGCGGAGTTCTTCACGGAGCAGGGATCCGTACGGGAAACCGGTCCGCGAGCCCCGTACCGCCGCGCGCAGCACGCTGTCGCAGAGGGCCGTCAGCATCAGCAGGACCAGCACGGCCAGGGCGTACAGTGCGCCCGCCGTCTGGTCCTCGGGCGGTCCCGCGGCGTACAGCGGGCGGAAGCAGACGGCGGCGAAGGCGGCGACGAGGATCCGGCGGGCGAGATGGTCCCGCAGCTCGGCGAAGGCGCGGCCCCGACCGCGGCCCCGGTCGCCGTGAAGGGTCCGGGGCAGCGATCCGGCGAGGGTCGCGAGCAGGACCACGGCGACGACCTGGAGCGTGCCGGGCGCCGTCAGCCGTCCCGCGCACTCGCCGAGGAGGGCGTACGCGAGCACCCCGGCGGCCCCCAGCGGCGCGGGCTCCCGCTCGCCGGGCCCGGTCGGGTGCCGCGCGGCCTCCCCGACGGTGATGAGCAGCCCGAAGCCGAGGGCGATCCCGGTGTGGTGGACGCCGTTGAGCGCGACGGAGGCGACGGCGACGGGCGCGAGGATCCCGGCGGCCCCGTACACGCCCACGACCGGCAGCAGCCGCAGCAGACGGCGGCGCTTCCCGACGGCCTCGGGTGTCGCGGATTCCGGGGCCGAGCCGTCACGGGCACGGGGGACCGACCCCCGACCCCTCATCGGCGGCCGTCCCGGGGGGCACCGTGGTCACCGTCGTCGGGGCCCGGGGCCGACCCGTCGCGGCAACCGGCGGACCGTTTCAGCCGGGCGGGCGGCACCGGCCCCGCCGTCTGTGGGGGGATCGTCGGCGGTACGGGGCCGCGTACCGGCTCGTCGGAGGTCACCGAGGTCTCCCAGCCGTATCGGGACAACGCTCTGACCAGGGCCGTCACCATCCGGGGATCGAACTGGGAGCCCGCGCAGCGCTCCAGCTCCTTGAGCGCCACCGGCACCGGGCGGGCCCGGCTGTACGAGCGGGTCGAGGTCATCGCGTCGAAGGCGTCGGCGACCGCGACGACCCGGGCGAACTCGGGGATCCCGTCCCCGGCGAGACCGTGCGGATAGCCCGTCCCGTCGAGCCGCTCGTGGTGGTGGAGGATCGCCTCCCGCGCCTCGTGGAGGAAGCCGATACCCCGGGTGATCTCGTGCCCGTACTCCGGATGCAGTTCGATGATCCGCCGCTCCTCCGGCGTCAGCGGGCCGTCCTTGCGCAGGATCCTGGTCGGGACGCCCAGCTTGCCCACGTCGTGCAGGATCCCGGCGAACCGGACCGCCTCCTGCCGTTCCTCGTCCATCCGCAGCTCCCGCGCGATCAGCACCGCCGCCCGGCCCACCCGCTCACCGTGTCCGCGGGTGTAGCGGTCCTTGATGTCGACGGCCTGGACCAGGGCCCGGATGGTGGCCCGGTGGGCGGCGGACTCCCGGTGGTACTGGGCGAAGAGCCAGCAGGAGATATAGATCGGCAGCAGGACGAAGACCGCCGACACCGGGCCGTACGGGCTGTGCCACAGGACGGCCATCATCAGCCCGGCGAGACCGTGGACCAGATACGGCACCGCCGCCGCGCCGACCGGGCCGCCGGGAACGCCCGGTGCCCCTGGTCCGCCCCGGCCGCCCGCCGACCGCCAGGCACGGCGCGGCGAAAGCCCCTCGGCTGTGACCAGGACACCGGCCTCCAGCAGCCCCAGGACCAGGCAGAAGGCGAACGCCCCGGCCGCGGCGGGCAGCAGCGCCTGCGGGAAGTCCGGCGGGCCGGGGGTGTGGTCGACCCCGAGGAGGTCGTACGTCCTGGCCGCAGCCCAGGTCGCCAGGGCCAGCTGCGCGGCCCGCCAGATCCGCCGTACCGCGGCCGGTCTGCGGTCCACCCGGGACAGCAGCGCGCCCGGCACGGCGACCAGCGCCGCGGCGGACGCGGGCAGCAGAAACGCGGCGGCCAGCAGCACGGGGAAGAAGGACCCGGGGCGGACCGGGACGGCATGACCGGTGTACGGGCAGCGGCCCGGCAGCTCGCAGATCGCGTAGAGCCCCGCGAGCAGGGCGGCGGCGGTCCAGGGGACGGCCGCGGCCGTCCCCGGCGGGCCGATGGACGAGCCGGTGAGGGCGGGCAGGGCACAGCCGGCGGCGCAGACCACGGCGGCCAGCACATAGGCGCCCGCCGCAGCCGGTACGGACCTCACGTCCGCCCCACCCCTTCCTCGTGCTCCGCGTGCTTCCGGTGCACCCGGGCGTCGGGCTAACGAGCGGCGGGGAGGGGAGTGACGGCCGATCCGACGATTCCCGCATCCGGGTGAATCCGGCACGGCGAACGGGCGGGAATCGGATAGGGGACGGCGCGGCGCCTCGACACGGGCCGCGCCGTGCCCGAAAGGGGCTACTCGCGGGCGGAGGACCCCGGCTCGCCGACGGTGATGTCCTCGTCGGGCACCGGATGCCCGGCCCGGATCAGATCGATCCGGCCCAGCACCTTGGAGCGCAGGTCGGTCGGTACGTCGTCCGAGCCGCAGCACCGCTTGACCAGCTTCTTCACCGCCTGCTCAAGGCCGTACATCTCCAGGCAGGGCGAGCACTCCTCGAAGTGCACCTCGAACTTCGTGCAGTCGGCGTCGGGCATCTCGCCGTCGAGAAGCTCATAGAGGTGGTCGAGCACCTCCGAGCAGTCCGTCTCGTGCGGCTCTTCGCAGCTCATGAGCCCGAGCCTTTCGCTTCGTCCGACTCCCCCGCACCGGCGGGAACGAGTCCGCGCTCACGCGCGTAATCCTCCAGCATGCCGCGCAACTGACGGCGACCGCGGTGCAGGCGGGACATCACCGTCCCGATGGGTGTACCCATGATGTCCGCGATCTCCTTGTACGCAAAGCCCTCGACGTCCGCGAGATAGACCGCGATCCGGAACTCCTCGGGAATGGCCTGGAGCGCGGCCTTCACATCGGAGTCGGGAAGGTGGTCCAGCGCCTGCGACTCGGCCGAGCGCAGACCGGTGGACATATGGGACTCGGCCCGCGCGAGCTGCCAGTCCTCGATCTCCTCGGCCGCACTGCGCTGGGGCTCGCGCTGCTTCTTGCGGTACGAGTTGATGAAGGTGTTGGTCAGGATCCGGTACAGCCACGCCTTGAGGTTGGTGCCCTCGCGGAACTGGTGGAAGGAGCCGTACGCCTTGGCATAGGTCTCCTGGACCAGGTCCTCGGCGTCGGCCGGATTGCGGGTCATCCGCAGGGCGGCCGAGTACATCTGGTCGAGGAAGGTCAGGGCGTCGCGCTCGAATCGGGCGTTCCGCTCGGCGGGGGTCTCCGTCCGCTCGGCCCGCTCCTGGCCCTCCCGTGCCGTCTGTCCGGCCGCGGCGGCCGTGACGGCCTTCGCGGAACCGGTCCTGCCGGTCTTGTCGGGATGACCGCCGTCGGTCCCCGCGTCGGTCCCAGTGACCGGACCCACCTCCTCCAGCGCCGTGGCGAATCCGAACACGGACCCGCTCGAATCGGAGGATAGTCGACCTTCACCCGAGGTCTCTCGGTGATCGGCCGCGCCCCTCACCCGCTCAGGGCCGGCTGCGCCGCCCGACAGCACCGTCCACTCCAGGTCAGCGGCGTGCGGACGGCGGGGGCAGATGGTCGGTCCCATGTGTCGGACTCCCTACTCCATGCTCGGTTGTGCCTGCGTGCTGACGTACCACGATGACCTCGGTACTCGGCTCAACAGAGCGCGCGGCCCGGTCATTCCCGAAGGCGCCGCAGCCACTCCCGTACCGCGTCGGTGATGATCGTCACGGTCTCCTCCTCGGTCGTCCCCGAGCGCTTGGGCACCGCGAACCCGTGGTCGGCGAAGGGCGCATCGACCAGCTCGAAATCACCGGCCGGGAACTCGTCCGGGCGGCCGAACGGATCATTGGCGCCCTGGACGACGAGGGTGGGGAGACCGGTGCCGAGCAGTTCGGCCGCCCGGGACTTCTCGGGCCTGCCGGGCGGGTGGAGCGGGAAGCTCAGGGCGAGGACGGCGGCGGCGCCGAACTGCCCGGCGGTACGGCACGCGACCCGGGCCCCGGCGCTGCGGCCACCCGCGACGACCGGCAGGCCCGGCCGGGTCAGGGCGGGCCGGACGCCGTGCCAGCCGACGTCGAGGGTCTTCGGGGCTGGCGCGACCTTCTTGCCCGCCACCCGCCACGGCTGCTCCACCAGGGCGACGGTCACCCCGTCGGCGGGCAGGGCGGCGGCGAGACCCACGAGATCGCGGGCGCCGGTACCGCCGCCGGCGCCGTGCCCGAGGGCGAGGACCAGCCGGGGCCGGGCCGCCCGGTGCCAATGGACACGGGCCGTCCCGGCGGGCGTCTCGATCTCTTCGGTCACGGGGGCGGTGTCAGGGTCGGTGGCGCCGGGGGGCGTCGCGCGGGAAGTGGTCACGGGCCCATCCTGCCGCGCCCGCCCGCAGGTCCGCCGGACCGCCCCGGCGCCGGGTCCCGTACGGCATGGAAAAGACGGCTCGGAAGAGCCGGCTCAGAAGAGGCGGCTCAGAAGAGGGTGCCCTCCTCCGGCGCCTCCAGCTCGGTCAGCAGCTCGGGCCCGTTGTTGCGGACGTTGCTGACGGCCGTGGAGACCGGATAGGCCCGCATCAGCCCCTCCGGCGGCGGCACGAGCAGCGACCGCAGGTCCTCGACGTCCGTGCGGGCCGGATCCAGCCAGTCGGCCCAGCGGTCGGGGGTGAGCATCAGCGGCATCCGGGGGTGGATCTCGGCGAGGCTCCCGGGACCGTCGGCGGGCGCGACACCGAGCGGGCCCTTTTCGGCCTCGGTGGTGACGACCGTGCAGGTGGACCACCACGCCTGCGGATGGTCGTCCGGCAGGGTGCGGTCGCGCCAGAACTCGTAGAGCCCGGCCATGGCGAAGACCGAGCCGTCGGCGGGGGTGACGAAGTACGGCTGCTTACGGGGGCGCTTACGGCGGCCCGTCTCCTCCAGCTGCCGCTCATCGGAGCCGGTGACCCACTCGAAGTACCCGTCGGCGGGGACGAGGCAGCGGCGGGTGGCGAAGGCGCGGCGGAAGGACGGCTTCTCGTGGACGGTCTCCGCCCGGGCGTTGATCAGCCGGGCGGCGCCCTCCGGCGACTTGGCCCAGGACGGTACGAGCCCCCACTTCAGGATCCGCAGCTGCCGTACCGGACTCGGATCGTCCGAGTCCTTCAGGGCGCGCTCGACTATCGCGTACACCTGTTTGGTCGGGGCGACATTGAAGTCGGGCGCCAGGGTCTCCAGCGGATCCCACTTCCGTACGTCGAACAGCCCGACGAGATCCTCGGGCGCCCGACTGGCCGCATACCGTCCACACATCTACAACCACCCCTTGACCTGCGTAAACGCTCGATCGTTCCGTGTGATTCCATGCCGGGACCGAGGCCGGTGTGTCCCTCGGGCGGTCCCCGGACCGCCCGGGCCCGGGAGACGAAAACCCCGGGCCCGGACGAGTGCTCAGGCGTCCTGCCGGGCCCCGGTGACCGTCAGCAGGGCGTCCCAGCCGCTCGCCTGCGCCAGATCGCTCTCGGTGGCGAAGAGATACCGCCAGGTGCCGTACTTCTCCAGCGCCGTCACCTCCCGCGCCCAGGCCTCGGCCGCCGCCCGCTTCGCCTGCTCGGCCGCGTGCTTCGCGAGGGCGTCGGACTTGCCCTCGATCAGCCAGTGCGTGCCGTCGCCGTCGACGGCGACGAAGTCCGGGAAGTAGCGGGAGCCGTCGTCGAGCTGGATATACGTGTCCCCGCGCGACTCCAGCCGCAGCCACCACCGCACCTTGGGGCTGGCGTCCATGATCCCGGCCAGCTCGACCTCGGTGGAGCGGGCGTCGAAGTGGACCACGGGCAGGACGGAGCTGCTCCAGCCGGTGTATCCGGTGCCGGTGATCAGCTGCTCGGCGAGGTGCGCCCGGTCCAGGGTCCGCCCCGGCCAGGGCTGGGCGGGCGGCGGTACGGCCACGACGACGAACTCGTGCTCGGTCCTGTCCAGCCGCTGCCGGAAGCCCGCGACGACGAGCCGCTCCAGGCTTTCGATGGCGAGCCGGGCCCTGGCCTCCTCCCACCGGAGGTCACCCGTGCCCCCCTCTTCGGCCTCCTCGGCTTCGGCCGCGAGGGCCGCGTCGAGGAAGGCGCCGACGATCCGCCCGGCGTGCTCGACCTCGTCATGGGTGAGCTGGAGCTGCGGCAGGCCGAGGATCCGGTCCTCCAGATCCTCCCGGATCCGGGCCAGCGGCAGCCGCCGCTGGGTCGCGTACGTCGACTTGCGGACCTCGGTGCCGATCTCGCCGACGGTCCCGTCGAGACCCCGCTGCGAGGTCAGGGCGACGGCCTTCAGCTCGACCTCTATGGCGTGCCGGAACTTCTTCCCCTCGGCGGTGACGGCGTCCTGGGAGACGAAGGCCAGGCTGTACGCGTCGGGCCGCTCCAGCAACCGGCGGCTGGCGAACCTGATCACCGGCGCCCCGGCCTCGGGCTTCATCAGCTGCGGGATCTGCCGCAGCTCGGCCCCGGCCTCGGTGATCCGGTGCTCCATATCGGCCATACCGAGGACGACCGTGTCGGCGGGGGACCCATCGCCGGAGCCCGCGGCGGCGAACCCCCCGTCCCGTACCGGCGCCTGCTCGGTGAAGACGATCATCCCCTGGTCCGCGGTCTCCGTATGCGGGGCGGGGGTGCGTGAAGCACTCGCGCTTCCGGAGCCGGAACCCGGGCCGGAACCGGCGGCGTCGGCCGACCCCGCGGGCGCGGGGACGCCCCTGGGGAGCAGGGCGTTCTCCAGCAGGGCGTCCTTCGACTTCAGCAGCCGCTTGTAGGACTCGTGGGCGACGATGTCGACGCTGTCGATCATCGAGTAGCCGACGCGCTCGCCGTACGGCAGCCGCAGACCGCGGCCGAGGATCTGCTCGGTGAGGGTGTCCGACGCCAGGGTCCGCAGGGCCACGATGACGCTGATGTTCTTGACGTCCCAGCCCTCCTTCAGCATGTTGACCGAGACCACGGCCCGGACCGGCGAGTCCGGGTTCTCGATGTCGGCCAGCGCCTTGAGGGCGTCCTCCTTGCTGCCGGAGGTGATCTGGAGGACGGCGTCCGGCTCGGCCACAAAACCGGGCTGGGTGAGGATCCCCGCCGTCTCCGTGGCCTCCTCGACGCTCTGGCAGACCACGAACAGCACCGGGTTGACGGCCCGCCTGCCATGGCTCGCGGCCCACTCCCGGTTGGCCTCCTCCTTGACCCGGCGCAGATGGCAGGCGTCGGCGAGCTGGGTGCGGACATCGTTGTGCCCGTCCTCGCGGTAGACCACGACCGGCACCTTCACCAGCCGGTCCGCGATGGCCTCGGCCAGCGAGTACTGGAAGACGACCCGGCCGGGGACCTTGCGGTCCGACTCGTCCGGGGTCGCGGTGAGACCGACCAGGGCGCGCGGCGCGAGGGCGCGGACGGCCTCGGAGAACTTCTTGGCGTCCGTCCGGTACACATGGTGCTCGTCGGCGATGACCACGAGATCGCCGGCCTCGCGCAGATGCTCGTAGAGCGGCGTACCGATGAACTCGTCGACCTTGTGGGCCGCCCGGGACGTCTTCGCGGTGGGCCTGGTGAGCAGCTGGACGTTGAAGATGAAGACCTTCACCGCGTCCGGCTCGTGCAGCGCGTCGCCGACCCGGCCGCCCGCGTAGTTCTCCGGGGTGATCACGACGGGGTCGAAATCGGCGCCGGGGACGAACTTGGCACTGCCGGGGGTGAAGTTCGCGACGGTCTTCTGCTGGATCGTCTTCCCCGGGGTGACGATCAGGATGTTCCGGACGCCCTGTCCGGCCAGATAGTCGACCAGGGCGCGGGCGATGTACGTCTTGCCGACACCGGTCGCCAGATCGCAGACGACCTCCCGGCCGTCCCCGGACTCGATCTCCTGGACGACCCGCTCGACGGCGCGCCGGTTGGGCTCCCGCAGCTCCATGCGGGTGGCGAGTTCCTCGATCGCCGCCGGGTCGTATGTGATCCAGCTCAACGCAGCACACGTCCTTCCATGTCCAGCAGGTCCCGGGGCGCCTTCTTCAGCCGCGACCCCGGGCTGAGGCTCTCCAGCAGGCCCGCCGCCTCCCGCAGATAGCTCTTCGCCACGATCAGCACCCGCTCGTCGTCGGCGAGCGCCCCGACGATCGACCGGACCGTGCTCTCGGTGACCAGGCCGTCGACGACGGCGAGCCGCTGACGGCCCTTGCGCCCGGCGAACGGCGCCTCGGCCTCCGGGTCGGGCGCGAACCCGGGGAGCTGGGCGCGGGCGGCGGCCGTGAAGGCGTCGCCCCGCACCCAGGGCGCGAGCAGCACCCGCCCGGCCACGTCCTCGTACATCGAGGGGCCGACCTCCAGATGGCGGAAGCCGCCGCCCTCGCGCCATCCGGCGGACTGGCTGATGCCGCCGCCGTCGGAGCCGTCGACGACCTTCTCCAGCCGGGGCCGGACGAAACGGTCGGCCGTCTCGGGCTCCCGCTCCACGGTCACCCAGCGGCGCCCCAGCTTGTGCGCGGTGGCGGCGGTCGTCCCCGATCCGGCGAAGCAGTCGAGGACGATGTCGCCGGGGCTGCTGGCGATGGTCAGCACCTGGCGCAGCAGCCGCTCCGGCTTGGGGGTGGCGAAGACGTCGCCCATCAGGGCGCGGATCTCCTCCTTGCCGTTGCGCACGAAGCCGACTTCCTCCGGATGCCATACGGAGGACGGGATACGGCCCTGGGTGACCTCGGTCAGATACCGCTTGAGATAGGGGCGGCTCATACCGTCGGGGCCCCAGTAGATCCGGCCCTCGCCGTCCAGCCGGGTCAGCTCCTCCTCGGAGACCCGCCAGTACGACCCCGACGGCGG
Source organism: Streptomyces sp. NPDC059248 (assembly GCF_042753905.1). NCBI lineage: Bacteria > Bacillati > Actinomycetota > Actinomycetes > Kitasatosporales > Streptomycetaceae > Streptomyces > Streptomyces sp. NPDC059248. The sequence goes on from NZ_JBHYZV010000034.1 coordinate 13,081, forward strand.
GCCTGTGATCCGGCGCCCGCCCGGGGTGAGCACCGGATACATGCCCTTGGAGTAGTAGTTGCGGGCGGCGAGGTCGCCCCGGCGCCAGGGGCCGCGCGCGTCGTCGTCCGGGTTGGTGTAGGCCGAGTCCATGGCCTCGGTGCGGGGCAGCTTGTTGAAGGTGAGGGCGTCGATGTTCTTGGCGAACACCAGCATCGAGTCATGGTCGCCGGAGAGGTACTGCGCGGTGTTGCGGGGGTCGTTGCGGCGCTTCCAGATGATGGTGGAGATGAAGTTCCGGCGGCCGAAGATCTCGTCCATGAGGACCTTGCAGTAGGCCATCTCCGCGTCGTCGAGATGGACCCAGACACTGCCGGACTCGTCGAGCAGCTCCCGGATGAGCAGCAGCCGGTCGCGCATCATCGTCAGCCAGACCGAGTGCTCCAGACCGTCGTCGTAGTGCTCGAACGCCTGGCCGGTGTTGAACGGCGGGTCGATATAGACCAGCTTGACCCGGCCCCGGTAGACGTCGGCGAACTCGGGCAGCCGGGTCAGCGCGCGCAGGGCGTCGCCGCTGTCGCCGGTGATCAGCAGATTGTCCTCGGCGCGGCGGGCGTCCTCGCGGACCTCCCCGACCACGGCGGCGTCGCGCAGCAGCCGGGTCTCGGTGACCCGGAAGTCGTCCCGGTCGACCCACTCGTATCCACCGGTGCCGTCGGAGACGAGCGACCGGCCCTTGTTGATCCACGACAGGCTGAGACGCCCCGAGGTGTTCATCTGTCTTCCTGTCCCGCTTTCCGCTGTCTTCCCCCACCGCCACCGCCGGCTTCACCGACCCCGAAAGCGTACCGGCGGGCACCGACAGCCACGGCTGACCTGCCGCCCGGCCCCCGGCGCGGCGCCGCACGGGGCCCGAGGGCCCCTGTACGCCTCGGGCCCGTACGCCTCCGGATCCGTACACCTTCGCGCCCATACGACTCCGGCCCCGTACCAGCGCCCGGAACGATCCGCTCCGTCAGGGCGTCCTCCAGGACGGGCACCCCCGGGTGCCAGACTGCACACTTCCACCCGCCCCCGTCCGCCCGAGGAGCCGCCCGCCATGGACAGCACGCCGACCACCGGTCTCTTCGCCGCGGCGCCCGACGCGACCACCGGCACGGTCCCCCTCGCCGCTTCGGCGGCCGATCTGTGGGACCGGCTCACCGGTACCCAGACCGCGCCCGAGCAGTGGATCGTCGTCCTCGCCGGGGCCCTCGCCCTGATCGCGGTCGTACCGAACCCCATATGGCGGCTCTCGCGTACCGCCGTCACCATCGCCCACGAGGGCGGCCACGGGCTGATCGCCCTGCTCACCGGCCGCAGCCTGGAGGGCATCAGGCTGCACTCCGACACCAGCGGTCTCACCGTCAGCCGGGGCAGGCCCACCGGCATCGGCATGATCCTCACCGCCGCCGCCGGATACACCGCACCGCCCCTGCTCGGACTCGGCGGCGCCGCGCTCCTCTCGGCCGGGCACATCACCCTGCTGCTGTGGCTGGCGACGGCCCTGCTGCTGGCGATGCTGGTGATGATCAGGAACGCGTACGGCATGCTCACGGTCGTCCTGACGGGCGCCGCCTTCCTGCTGATCTCCTGGCTCGCGGAACCCGGCGTCCAGGCCGCCTTCGCCTACGCCTCCGTCTGGTTCCTGCTGCTCGGCGGGGTCCGCCCGGCCTTCGAGCTCCAGTCCAAGCGGCACCGCGGCGGCGCCCCCGACTCCGACGCCGACCAGCTCTCCCGGCTCACCCACGTACCCGCCGGGCTGTGGCTCTTCCTCTTCCACGCCGTATCGCTCACATCGCTGATCGGCGGGGGCCGCTGGCTCCTCGGGCTGTGAGCCCGGAATCGGACCCCGGGGGCCGTGCCCGGAGCGGGCCGGCTCCTTACCACGTAACGATTACGCCCCGGTTTCAGCGGATTTGATCAAGATCGGGGTGTCGGCCGAGCCACTAAAGTATTGGCCATGACCGAAGCCTCCGCGCAGCACACCCCCGCACTCTGGCCCGCCCCCTACGCGACCGGAGCCGTCGAAGCGACGGTGACCGTGCCCGGATCGAAATCGGTCACCAACCGCGCCCTGGTCCTGGCCGCGCTCGCCGCCGAGCCGGGCTGGCTCCGCCGCCCGCTGCGCTCCCGCGACAGCCTGCTGATGGCCGACGCGCTGCGCGCCCTCGGCGTCGGGATCGAGGAGGGCGTGGGCCCGGACGGCGAGGGTGAGGTCTGGCGGGTCATCCCCTCCGGGCTGCGCGGCCCCGCGTCCGTCGACGTCGGCAACGCGGGCACGGTCATGCGCTTCCTGCCGCCCGTCGCCACGCTCGCCGACGGCCCCGTCCGGTTCGACGGCGACCCCCGCTCCTACGAGCGCCCCCTGAACGGCGTCATCGACGCCCTGCGCGTCCTCGGCGCCCGGATCGACGACGACGGCCGGGGCGCCCTGCCGATGACCGTCCACGGCGGCGGCGCGCTCGACGGCGGCTCCGTCGAGATCGACGCCTCGTCGTCGTCGCAGTTCGTGTCGGCCCTGCTGCTCTCCGCCCCCCGCTTCAACCAGGGCGTCGAGGTACGGCATGTGGGCGCCCGCCTCCCCTCGATGCCGCACATCCGGATGACCGTCGACATGCTGCGCTCGGTCGGCGCCCAGGTGGACGAGCCGGAGACCGGCGGCGAGCCCAATGTGTGGCGGGTCTCCCCCTCCGCCCTCCTCGGCCGCGACCTGGTCGTCGAGCCCGATCTGTCGAACGCCCAGCCGTTCCTCGCCGCCGCCCTGGTCACCGGCGGCCGGGTGACCGTACGCGACTGGCCCGAGCGCACCACCCAGCCCGGTGACGCGCTGCGCCGGATCTTCACCGAGATGGGCGGCTCCTGCGAGCTGACCGACCAGGGACTCGTCTTCACCGGCACCGGCCGGATCCACGGCATCGACGTCGACCTCTCCGAGGTCGGCGAGCTGACCCCGGGTATCGCGGCCGTCGCCGCCCTCGCGGACTCCCCGTCGACCCTGCGCGGCGTCGCCCATCTGCGGCTCCACGAGACGGACCGCCTCGCGGCCCTCACCCGGGAGATCAACGGGCTCGGCGGCGATGTCACGGAGACCGAGGACGGCCTCCACATCCGCCCCAGGCCGCTGCACGGCGGGGTCTTCCACACCTACGACGACCACCGCATGGCCACCGCGGGCAGCGTCATCGGCCTCGCCGTCAAGAACGTCGAGATCGAGAACGTGGCGACCACCGCCAAGACGCTCCCCGACTTCCCGGCGATGTGGGCCGCCCTGCTCGGAATCCCCGACGCGGGGGCGGAGAGCTGAACGGGATCTGAGGACATGCGGCGCTACGGCAAGAACCCCGACGAGGACGACATCCGCGTCCGGCCCAACCGCAAGGGGAACCGACCCAGGACCAGTATCCGGCCCAAACACGAGGACGCCTCCGAAGGCATGGTCCTCACCGTCGACCGGGGCCGGCTGACCTGCCTCGTCGAAGACCGGGTCGTGGTCGCGATGAAGGCCCGTGAGCTGGGCCGCAAGGCGGCCGTCGTCGGCGACCTGGTCGCCATCGTCGGGGATCTGTCCGGGGACAAGGACACCCTCGCCCGGATCGTCCGGATCGAGCCCCGGACCTCCGTCCTGCGCCGTACGGCGGACGACGACGACCCGTACGAGCGGGTCGTCGTCGCCAACGCCGACCAGCTGGCGATCGTCACGGCGCTCGCCGACCCCGAGCCGCGGCCCCGGCTGATCGACCGCTGCCTGGTCGCGGCGTACGACGGCGGGCTCGAACCCCTCCTCGTCCTCACCAAGTCCGATCTCGCGGACCCGGACGAGCTGCTGGAGATGTACGGCGCCCTCGGGGTGCCGTACATCGTCACCACCCGTGAGGAGTTCGTGGACGGCCGGGCCGCCGACCGGGTGCTGGAACATCTCGCCGGGCGGACCACCGCCTTCGTCGGCCACTCCGGGGTCGGGAAGACGACCCTGGTCAACGCGCTGGTCCCGGCGGAACGGCGACGGTCCACCGGCCATGTCAACGCCGTCACCGGGCGCGGCCGGCACACCACCACGTCCGCCCTCGCCCTGCCACTGGCCGTCGACGGCGGCGGCTGGGTGATCGACACCCCGGGCGTACGGTCCTTCGGCCTCCACCACGTCGACCCGTCCCGGGTCATCCTCGCTTTCCCCGACCTCGTACCGGGCACCGAGAACTGTCCGCGCGCCTGTAGTCACGACGAGCCCGACTGCGCACTCGACGCCTGGGTGGCCGAGGGCCACGCCGACCCGGCCCGGCTCTACTCCCTCCGACGACTCCTGGCGACACGGGAGCGGCACGAGGGGGACTGAGCGGGCTCAGTGCGAGGAGCCGGAGAGCTGGAGGCCGATCACACCCGCGATCACCAGGGTGATGGAGACGATCTTCAGGGTGGAGACCACGTCGTTCAGGAAGATCATCCCGTAGATCGCGGTCCCCGCGGCGCCGATCCCGGTCCACACCGCGTACGCCGGACCCACGTCGAGCTTCTTCAGGGCGAGGGTCAGCAGCCCGAAGCTGCCGAGCGCGAAGGCGGCGAAGGCGATCGTGGGCCACAGCCGGGTGAAGCCGTGGGACAGCTTCAGACAGACGGCGAATCCCGTCTCCAGGATTCCGGCGACGACCACGAGCAGCCACGCCATATGAGCGCCTCCCCAACCGTCGATGACTGCTTCGTCTGACTTGTTGCGATTATGCACTTACCAACGTCAGTACGCCGCAAACGCGACCGATTCACCCGACCGCGCGTCACCTCCGGGCACCGCTCAAGGCACCCGCCCGGGCGTCACTCCCCCGACGGCGGCCGCCTCGGCGCCGCCACGGCCGCCCGGACCAGGGCCGCGACGCCCTCGCGGTCCGGCGCCACGACGAAGGACAGGGCCAGCCGGACCGTGAGTTCGCAGCGGTGCGCGAGGACGGCCGTCTCGTCCGGATGGGCGGGGCCGCCCGTCCGGGACCGTTCGAGGGCGGCGAGGGAGCGGTCGCGTACCGCCGCCGCCACATCCGCGGGAGCGGGCGGCCCGGCGTCGGCACGGCGCTGGGCGGGCGCACCGGCGGGGGACGTGTCCCGGCCCGCCGACCGGGGCTCGGGCAGCCGCTCCCCCCAGCAGCCGGTGAGCAGCGCCCGCAGCAGCGGCCTGGCCCGCGCCTGGGCGACGGTCCACTCGGCGAGGGCGACCAGCCGCTCCACCGCGGCGGGACCGGTCCGCTCCGAACCGGTCCGCTCCGAGAACAGCCGGTCGACGCCGTGGAGGTACGCGTCCGCCTCCTTGCGCACCAGCGCCCGGGCCAGGCCGTCCTTGCTGCCGAACTCGTTGTACAGGGTCTGCCGGGAAACACCCGCCGACGCGGCGACGTCGACCATGCGCACGGCCGACCAGGGCCGCTGGTCGAGCGCCCGCAGGGCGGCGTTCAACAGGGACTCTCGCGCTATGGGCACGGTCACCTCCGGGCCGCGGGGCTCGGTAGCCAGAGTTGACGGGGCCTCCTCCGGTGTCAAGAGGGCGTCCGGCGGCCCCGGTAGTGCGCCGCGGCGCACCGATAGGGTGAGGATCATGCCCGCATACGACGATGATCTGCGCCTCGCCCATGTCCTCGCCGACGCCGCCGACGCGGCCACCACGGCCCGGTTCCGGGCGATCGACCTGAAGGTCGAGACCAAGCCGGACATGACCCCCGTATCGGAGGCGGACCGGGCGGCGGAGGAGCTGATCCGAGGACAGCTCCAGCGGGCCAGGCCCCGGGACGCGATCCTCGGCGAGGAGTACGGGGTCGAGGGCACCGGCCCGCGCCGCTGGGTGATCGACCCGATCGACGGCACCAAGAACTACGTCCGCGGGGTACCGGTCTGGGCGACCCTGATCTCCCTGACGGCCCAGGACGACGACGGCGTCTACCAGCCGGTCGTCGGGGTGGTCTCCGCCCCGGCGCTCGGCCGGCGCTGGTGGGCGGCGCAGGGGGCGGGCGCCTATACAGGTCGCTCGCTCACCTCGGCGAGCCCGCTGCGGGTGTCCGGGGTCTCCCGGCTGGAGGACGCCTCGTTCGCCTATTCGTCGCTGACCGGCTGGGAGGAGCGGGGACGTCTCGACGCCTTCCTCGACCTCTCCCGGGACTGCTGGCGCACCCGCGCCTACGGCGACTTCTGGCCGTACATGATGGTCGCCGAGGGCTCCGTCGACATCTGCGCGGAGCCGGAGCTGTCGCTGTGGGACATGGCGGCCGTGGTGACCGTCGTCCAGGAGGCGGGGGGCGTCTTCACCGGCCTCGACGGCCGGCCGGGACCGCACAGCGGGAACGGCGCCGCGTCGAACGGACTGCTCCACGAGACGCTGCTGGACCGGCTCGGCGACCGCTGACCCACCCGGCCGTACAGGAGCGTGTACGGGAGTGTGTGCGGGAGCGCGTACGGAAGCGCTCCGGCGCGCTCGTACGGCGGGCCCCCTTCCGTACGACAGACACGCCCCCGTCTTACGGAATCGGGCGCTCCCACCCCCTTGATGCCGCCCCCGGGGGCTGCGACTCTGAAGATGCCCCCGTTTGTGAACTTGTGAATCGGTTCTCGAAAGGGCCGGTTCCCCAAGGAGGTGGCTCCTTCCATGCTCGTCCGTGACGCCATGAGCACGGTGGTCCTCACCATCGGGCCCGCCCACACCCTCCGCCAGGCCGCCGGCCTGATGGCCGCGCGGCGCGTCGGCGCGGCCGTGGTCCTCGACGGCGACGGCGAGGGCCCGGGCATCCTGACCGAGCGCGACATCCTCACCTCGGTCGGCACCGGAGAGGACCCCGACCGGGAGACCGCCGGCGCCCACACCACCACCGACGTCGTCTTCGCGGCGCCGTCCTGGACCCTGGAGGAGGCGGCGGAGGCCATGTCCCACGGCGGATTCCGCCATCTGATCGTGCTCGACGACACGGGCCCGGTCGGCATCGTCTCCGTCCGCGACATCGTCCGCTGCTGGGCCCCGGCCCGCCGCCACCGGGCGACCCTCGTCGGCTGATCCGCCCCGCCCGACCGACCGACCCGGGCACGGCCGAGCCGCTGAAGAGGGCCGGTGCCCCGTCGTGATCCGACGGGGCACCGGCCCCTTTCTCCTCCGGCGGGCGTCCGTCAGCCGCGCAGGGCCGAGACCGCGGCCTCCAGCCGCTTGCCGAAGTCGCCGTCCGCCTGGCGGAAGTTGTTGATCGCGCGCTCGGCGATGTCGTCGCGCGACACCCCGGAGATGGCCGTGGACAGGGCCTCGACCAGCCGGCCCTTCTCTTCCTCGGACATCAGCCGGTAGAGATTGCCCGCCTGGACGAAGTCGTCGTCCTCGGCGTGGCTCGGCGCCGCGTGGTCACCGGTGACACCGCTGACCGCGGTGGCCGACCAGAGCGGCCGGTCCGTCTGGTGCGGGCCGCCGAAGCTGTTGGGCTCGTAGTTCTTCGCGCCCTTGTGGCGGCCGTCGTACAGCAGACCGTCCCGGGCGTTGGTCCGCGCCTCGGTGGCGTGCGGGCGGTTCACCGGCAGATGGTCGGCGTTGATACCGACGCGGTAGCGGTGGGCGTCGCCGTAGGCGAAGAGCCGGCCCTGGAGCATCTTGTCCGGGGACGGGCCGATACCGGGCACGAAGTGCGCCGGGCTGAAGATCGACTGCTCGACCTCGGCGAAGATGTTCTCCGGGTTGCGGTTCAGCTCCAGCTTGCCGATCTCGATCGGCGGGTAGTCCTCGTGCGGCCAGACCTTGGTCAGGTCGAACGGGTTGAAGCGGTAGCCCGCCGCCTCCGCCGCGGGCATGATCTGCACCTGGACGGTCCAGCTGGGGAACTCGCCCCGCTCGATCGACTCGCGCAGGTCGCGCTGGTGGCTGTCGGGGTCCTTCCCGGCCAGCTCGTCGGCCTCGGCGGCCGTCAGGGTCTTGATGCCCTGGTCGGTCTTGAAGTGGTACTTCACCCAGAAGACCTCACCGGCGGCGTTGTTCCACTGGTAGGTGTGCGAGCCGTAGCCGTTCATATGCCGGTACGAGGCCGGGATGCCGCGGTCGCCGTGGAGCCAGGTCACCTGGTGGGTCGACTCCGGGGAGAGCCCCCAGAAGTCCCAGACGTTGTCCGCCTCCTGCGAACCCGTGTACGGGTCGCGCTTCTGCGTGTGGATGAAGTCCGGGAACTTGATCGCGTCCTTGACGAAGAAGACCGGGGTGTTGTTGCCGACGAGGTCGTAGTTGCCCTCCTCGGTGTAGAACTTCAGCGCGAAGCCGCGCGGGTCGCGCACCGCGTCGGCGGCGCCCAGGTTGCCCGCGACGGTCGAGAAGCGCAGGAAGGTCTCGGTCTCCTTGCCCACCTCGGAGAGGAACGCGGCACGCGTCCACTCGCTGACGTCCCGCGTGAGCGTGAACGTGCCGTAGGCGCCGGCACCACGCGCGTGGACCACCCGCTCCGGGATGCGCTCGCGGTTGAAGTGGGCGAGCTTCTCCAGCAGCAGCTGGTCCTGGACGAGAACCGGCCCGCCGACGCCCGCGGTCTCACTGTTCTGATTGTCGGCAACCGGGGCTCCGGTCGCCGTGGTGAGCGGTCCCTGCGTCACGTGCGCCTCCTGCGTCATACCTTCGTGTCCTGTCCCATGGCGTTCCGCCGAACACGATCCTACGATGGACTTTGTCTAAGTCAAGCGCGCATCCAAAGTCACACCCGTTCGGGATCTGGTCCAGCGCTGTTAAGCTGGTCCCTATGAGTGACCTGCTGGAACGACTCCGCGGACGCGGCTGGCGCATGACTGCCCAGCGGCGGGTCGTGGCTGAGGTCCTCGACGGCGAACACGTCCATCTGACGGCCGACGAGGTGCACGCGCGCGCGGTGGAACGGCTCCCGGAGATCTCCCGGGCGACGGTCTACAACACCCTCGGCGAGCTGGTCTCCCTCGGCGAGGTGCTGGAAGTCGCCACGGACCGCCGCGCCAAGCGGTACGACCCCAACGCGCACCGCCCCCACCACCACCTGGTCTGCGCCGGCTGCGGCGCCATCAGGGACGTCCACCCGACCGGCAACCCGCTGGCGGACCTGCCCGACTCCGAGCGCTTCGGCTTCACGGTCTCCAACGTCGAGGTGACGTACAAGGGCATGTGCCCCAACTGCGCGTAACACCGGACGACTGACACCTCCGGCGCGGGCATCTTGGAAAGCGCCTGAAACGCGTGAAACACCTAAGGCCCGGATCCAGAGGATCCGGGCCTTAGGTTTTAGTAGCGGGGACAGGATTTGAACCTGCGACCTCTGGGTTATGAGCCCAGCGAGCTACCGAGCTGCTCCACCCCGCGCCGTTGAATGCAACAATACGCGACCTGACCACCCCGTGCAAATCACGTCCCCCACCTGCACCCCCTGCCCGCCGGCGTCCGCCCGGGGGACGGCTACGCCGTCAGTTCCTGGTGGAGGGCGTCGCGCAGGCGGGCGGCGCGCTCCGTGACCTCGAAGGGGCCCAGCTCCTCCGCCCGCGCGCACCAGCGCTTGCCCTCCGCCAGCTCCCCGCGCCGCGCGGCCAGCAGCGCGAGCCGCAGCGCGGCCCGGCCGTGGCCGGCGTGGGCGGCCCGGGTCCACCACAGGGCCGCCTCGCGCTCGTTGCCGTCGCGGGCCAGCAGCAGCCCCAGGTTGAACGCGCCGTTGCGGCTGCCCGCCTCCGCCGCCTCCCGGTACCACCGCGCGGCCGACGCCATGTCGCCGCGCGCGGCGGCCAGCATGCCGACTCGTACCTGCGCCCTGCGGTGCCCCTGCTCGGCGGCCCGCTCGTACCACTCCTCGCACTCGGTCTTCGCCGCCGTCGTCTCGCCCAGCGCGGGCGGCCCCGGCGGCGGCTGGCGGGCGTCCAGCAGGGTCGCCAGCCGGAACGCGGCCTCGGCGCTGCCGCCGCCCGCCGCGCACCGCAGATGACGCTCGGCGGTCTGCTCGTCGCCCTCCCGCAGCCGCGCCGTCCCGACCTGGAGCGCCGCCTCCGTGTGCCCGGCGGCGGCGGCCCGCTCGTACCACTTCAGGGCCGTGCGGTCGTCGTCCCGGCCGACGTACAGGATGCCCAGATTGAACGCGGCGTCGACGCTGCCCGCCTCGGCGGCCTTGGAGAACCAGGGCTCGGCGCCGACCGGGTCACCGGCCTGGAGCAGCAGAACGGCGAGCGCGTTGGCGGCCTCGCGGTGCCCCGCGTAGGCGGCGTGCCGGTACCACTGCTCGGCCTGGGCGGTCCGGTCCTGCGCCGTACAGAGCAGACCGAGGTTGTAGGCGCCGTTCACATCGCCCGCGGTCATCGCCGCGCGGTACCAGCGCTCGGCGGTCTGCGGCTCGCCCCGGGCCGCGTGCAGCGCGCCCAGCGCGTTCGCCGCGTTGCCGTCGCCTTCCTGAGCGGCCCGCAGCCACCAGACGGCGGCGCTCTCCTCGTCGCCCGCGTCGCGCAGCAGGAAGCCGAGGGCGCAGGCGGCCCGGGTCTCGCCGTCCTTGGCGGAGGTGAGGTACCACCGCCCGGCCTCCTTCAGCTCGCCGCGCTTCTCCAGGATCGCGCCCAGGTGCAGCGCCGCCCGACGGTGGCCGCGCGCGGCGGCCTGCCGGTACCACTGGGCGGCCTCGTCGAGCCCGGAGAGCGCGCGGGCGCCCGTCCCGGTGTCGGGGCCTCCGGCGGCGCCCCGGCCGGCGGACGGGGCACCCGTACGGGCGGTCTCGTCGGCGACCCGCAGATCGAGTATCCGGGCGAGGCGGTACGACGCCTCCCGGTGCCCCTGCTCGGCGGCGGCCCGCAGCCACCGCTCGGCGCCCACGTCGCCGCGGTGCTCCAGCAGATCGGCCAGGGCGTAGGCGCCCAGGGCGTGGCCCTGCTCGGCGGACTGGCGCAGCCAGTACTCGGCCGCGGTCTCGTCACCGCGTTCGCGGAAGTGGCGGCCCAGGGCGTGGGCCGCGGCGGCGGACCCGGCGACGGCGGCGATCCGCCACCAGCCGGCCGCCTCGTCCGGGTGGCCGCGCTGGTGCAGCAGGACGCCCAGGTTGTTGGCCGCGGCCCGGTCCCCGGCGGCGGTGGCCCCGCGCAGATACGACTCGGCCCCGTCGAGGTCGCCGCGGCGCAGCAGCATCGAGCCGAGCGTGCTCATGGCGGCGGTATCGCCGGCGTCGGCCGCGCGGCGGTGCCGTGCCTCAGCGCCTGCCGTCTCCACAGCGTCAACATTCGCACCAGCGGTATCACCAGCACCAGATGTCGTACGCGAGTCCGCTCTTCCACCGCTCCCGCGCGGACGCGGGCCGGTGACGCCGCGCCGTGCGCCGGAAGCGGCCGGCGGCGAGCCGGGCTCGGCGGTGAGATCGGCACGGGCCGTCAGGGCGGCCGGGGACACCGCGTTCAGCGCGCCCGCCGCCTGATCGGCACGTTGCCGTACAAACCGCCCGGTCTCCAACAGAGTCGTCCTGTCCCCCATGAATTCCATCGTCGCACCACCCGCAACCCGCTCACACCTGGTATACCGCAGCCGGTGAGGTCACTTCAGCGTTTTGTCGACATGCCCACAGAGAGATAAGTCAAACACTTATCAGCTCAACTCTCCGGGTGCCGCGCGCGGTTCCCCTCCCCGATCTGCCGTTCTTGTACCAGTACGCACATCGAGGGCCCGGATCCTCAATGGATCCGGGCCCTCGATGATTCAGTAGCGGGGACAGGATTTGAACCTGCGACCTCTGGGTTATGAGCCCAGCGAGCTACCGAGCTGCTCCACCCCGCGTCGGTATGTCCAAAGACTACCAGACGCGGGATGTCAGCAGTTCAGGGCGCTTCCGCTAGGTGGACGACGGTGGGCTCTGACTGGACGTCGACGGCTTCGAACCACCCGTTGACGGGGTCTTCTGCGCCTGGGCGAGCCGGTCGAGGGCCGCGTCCAGCGCGTCCTCGGCACGGCCGACGGCCTCACGGTCCGTCGGGTCGTTCTTCAGGGCCGCGTCGACATCCGCGTGGGCCTTCAGCACATCCTCGATCGCCGCCTTCACCGCGGCGTCACCGGTGGCCGGTGGCGTCGTGGGCGGCTTCGTGCCGTCACCCGGCGGTTTGGTGCCGTCGCCCGGCGGCTGGGTGGCCGGCGGTTCCTTCGCGGGTTGCTCGAAGGCCGCGTCCAGCGCCTGGGTCAGGCTGTCCTTGAAGACCGGTTTCCCGCCGCTGTAGGCGGCGGCGACCTTCTTCAGCAGGGGATAGTTCGCCGCGCCACCGCGGGCGTACACCGGCTCGATGTAGAGGAATCCGCCGTCGAGCGGGATCGTCAGCAGATTGCCGTACTCGATGTCCGAGTCGGTGCCTCTCAGGTCGCGGACGAACGTCGCCACTTCCTCGACACCGTTCAGCTCACTCTGCACCTGCGACGGCCCCTGGACCGTCTCGGTGACTCTCAGCAGCCTTATCGAGCCGTATCCGGGACTGTTCGCGTCGGCGTCCACAGCCATATAGGCACCGAGGTTGGGCCGTCCGGCGGGTGTGAACGTCGTGGTGAGCGAGAACTTCTGCGCCGTGTCGCCCGGCATCTTCAAACTCAGGTAGTACGGCGGGACCGCGCGTGCTTCCTTCTTGTTCGTCGGGTCGTCCGGCACCTGCCAGGCGTCCGAGCCGCTGTAGAACTGGTCGGGCTCGGTGACGTGGTACCGGGTCAGCAGCTCGCGCTGGACCTTGAACATGTCCTGGGGGTAGCGCAGATGCGACTTCAGCTCGGCGCTGATCTCGCTCTTCTTCTTCACCGTCCCCGGGAACGCCTTCATCCAGGTCTTGAGCACCGGGTCCTTGGTGTCCCACTGGTACAGCTTGACCGAGCCGTCGTAGGCGTCGACCGTGGCCTTCACCGAGTTCCGGATGTAGTTGACCTGGTTCTGCTGGGCCACGACCGCCCGCTGGTTGGTGGTCAGCGAGTCGGCGGTGGTGTCGCCGAGCGTGGTCCGGGAGGCGTACGGATAGCCGTTCGTCGTCGTATAGGCGTCGATGATCCACTGGATCCGCCCGTCGACGACCGCCGGATAGGCGTCGCCGTCGATGGTCAGCCAGGGCGCGACGGCCTCGACGCGCTCCTTGGGCGTGCGGTTGTAGAGGATCTTCGATCCCTCGCCCACCGCGCCCGAGTAGAGGATCTGGGGCTCGCTGAAGGCCAGCGCGTACGCCGCCCGGTTCAGTGTGCTGGAGAGGCTGACGCCGCCCTTGCCCTTGAAGCTGGTGTACTCGGTGTCGCCGCTGGCGGCCTCGTAGTCCAGCTCCTTCTGCGGTCCGCCGACGATCGAATACTGGGTCGTCTTCTCGCCGTAGTAGATCCGCTGCTCGTACTCGCCCTTGACCAGGTTGCCCTTGGTCGGCATACCGGACTCGGTGAACTCGGGCGAACCGACGGTCCCCTTCTCCGGGTCGGTGACCACACTGGTGCCCTTGGCGGCGATGGCGCCGTAACCATGGGTGTAGGTGAAATGGTCGTTGATCCAGTTCCGCTTGGGGATGCCCTCGATATTCAGCTCGCGCAGACCGATGACGGTGTCCTGCGGCTTGCCGTCGGCACCCGGGTAGCGGTCGACGTCGAGCGTCGTCGGGAACTGGTAGTACCGCCGCTCCTGCTGGAGCTGCTGGAACGCGGGCGAGACCACATTGGAGTCGACCACGCGGTAGCTGGCGGCCGAATTCGCGTCGGACCGCTGCTCGGCCCGGCGCTTCGGATCCGCCCGGCCGTTGTAGTCCTCGGGCTTCGCCTGATCGATTCCGTACGCCTTACGGGTGGCGTCGATGTTCTTCTGGATGTACGGCGCCTCCTTGGCCTGCTCGTTCGGCTGGACCTGGAACTTCTGCACGATCGCCGGGTAGAGCCCGCCGATCAGGATCGCCGACAGCACCATCAGGCCGAAGCCGATGACGGGCAGCTGCCAGGTGCGCCGCCACAGGGTGGCGAAGAAGAGCACGGCGCAGATGACGGCGATGCAGAAGAGGATGGTCTTCGCCGGCAGATAGGCATTGGCGTCGACGTACCGCAGTCCGGTCCAGTTGCCGGTGGCCTTGAAGTCGCTGGACTTCACGGCCAGGCCGTAGCGGTCGAGCCAGTAGGCCACGGCCTTGAGGGACACGAAGACGCCCAGGAGGACGGAGAGGTGTCCGGTGGCGGCGGCGGTGGCCCGGGCGCCGGGGCTGGTGACCCGCAGCCCGCCGTACAGGTAGTGGGTCAGGGCCGCGGCGATCAGCGACAGCACGACGGCAGCGAAGCCGAAGCCGAGCAGGAAGCGGTACCAGGGCAGATCGAACGCGTAGAACGACACGTCCATCTTGAACTGGGGGTCCTTCTGACCGAACGACACCCCGTTGACCCACTGGAGCCAGGTCTTCCACTGACCGGTGGCGGACGCTCCGGCGATCAGCCCGACGAGTGCGGTGATCGCGAGGAGCACCCACTTCTTGTACGGGGCGATGCCCATCCGGTACCGGTCGAGGCTCTGCTGCTCCAGCGACATGGCGCTGAGCGGCGGGCGCAGCCGGTGCGCGAGCCAGATGTTCAGGCCGACGACGACCGCCATCAGCAGGCCGAAGACGGCGAACAGGCCGATCTTCGTCCGGAGGGTGGTGGTGAACACCGACGAGTAATCGACGGAGCGGTACCAGAGCCAGTCGGTCCAGAACCCGGCGAACATGACGAACGCCATGGCCAGCACGGCCAGCACACCCAGTGTCATCAGGAGGGTGCGGACACGCCGGGACGGCCGTCCCACCCTGATCCGTGGCCCGGTCGGGGGGCCTCCGCCGCGGTCCGGCATCTGGAAAGCCAACGTGCGCACCTCGAAGTTTGCGATCGTATGACCGCCCGGACGGGTACCGGGCGGCCGTGTCAAGCGGGCCCCGCGATCGTAGAGCCCCTTGATGCAACTTACTGAGGCTTTACCTAGTTCCCGTCACGGGGTCCCTATCCGGGCGGTTCCGGTACCGGTCGGGTACCGGGTCGGACCCGGACCGGTACCGGTCGCGGACCCGGCTCCCCGGCCCGTGGGGCGGGTGTCCGGGGTGGCCGGTTCCTCCCGGGGGCCCGGGAAGAGGCAGGATATGAGCATGTCCAATGATTCCCCCCCTCCGTCCACCGCCCCGTCCGGCCCGCTCGCGGCGAGCCCGCTGACCCGGGCGGTGCTGGAGATCGACGAGTACGCGGCCACCCTCGGCTGGGATCTGCCCGCGCGGCTCTTCGCCCTGGTCGACACGGCGAAGCTGCGGACCGACGAGCCCGCCCTGGCCGAGCAGCTCGGTCTGGCGGGTGACGAGGCGGCGGCGCCGCTGACGCCGATCGAGCAGGACGAGATCCCGGCCGGTACGGCGCTCGACGAGTTCCTCGCCACGATCGCCTGGCCCGACGCGGTCGCGGGCTGCGCGCTGACCGTGGAGCGGCAGATGCTGCCGCCGACGGCGGAGGCGTCGGTGCCCGACAACCTCAATGAGAAGGCCCTCGCCCGCTGGGTGGCGAAGCACCCGGACCGGCAGGAGGTGCGGATGACGGTGGCGGTGCTGCGGAACGGCGCGCGCGAGTCGGCGCTGCGGCTGCGGGAGAAGGACTCCCCCAACGATGTGCTGACCGGCCCGGACCTGGTGCCGGGGCTGGCCGAGGCGCTGTCGGCGACGTTCGAGTCGTAGGACTCTCTCCTTCGGTGTCACGGGCCCCGCGGCGGTGGGGCCCGTCACACCGGTTCCGGCGGGCCGGTTCAGGTCGGGCCGGTTCAGGAGGTCAGGTCAGTTCCTGGGGCAGGACGGCAGTCCGGCCGTGTCGCCGGACTTGATCTTCTCCAGGGACTTGGCGGCGTCCGCGATGGTGTCGACCTTGACGAGGGTCAGCCCGTCGGGGATGTCGGTGGAGGCGGCGTCGCAGTTGTCGGCGGGGGTGAGGAAGTACCGCGCCCCGGCGGCCCGCGCGCCCACCAGCTTCATCGAGATACCGCCGATCGGCCCGACCCTGCCGTCGTCGTCGATGGTGCCGGTGCCCGCCACGAACTTCCCGCCGGTCATATCGCCGGGGGTGAGCTTGTCGACGATCCCGAGGGCGAACATCAGCCCGGCGCTGGGCCCGCCGACGTCGGCGAGGTTGATGTCGATGGTGAACGGGAACGTGTGGTCGGTCCCGGCCGAGATGCCGACGACGGCCCGGTCGGCGTCCTTCGCCTTCGTGGTGGTGATGGTGATCTGCTGGGTGGTGCGGGGCTCGCGGCCCGCCTTCTCCGCCTCGACGGCTTCCTTCGCCGGGACGACGGTGAAGACGACGTCGTCGCCGGGCCGGTTCTTGGTGACCAGCTTCGCGACATCGCCGGGCTCCTTGACCGGCGAGCCGTCGACGGCCTTGATCACATCGCCCGCGTGGAGCTTGTCCTGGGCGGGGGTGTCCTTGCCGACGGTGGCGACGACGACCCGTGAGGTGACGGGGATCTTCAGCTGCTTCAGGGCGGCGACCTTGGCGCTCTCCTGGGACTGGCTGAACTCCTCGGCGTTCTCCTGGGTGGACTGCTCCTCGGTCTGCCCATCGGGGTAGAGCGTGTCGTGCGGGACGACCACGTTGTCGTGGGCGAGCCAGCCGTAGAGGGCCTCGACGAGGTTCATCCGGTAGTCGGCGCCGGTGACCCGGACGGTCGTCATATTGAGGTTGCCGGAGGTCGGGTAGGTCTTCCGTCCGGAGATCTCCAGCACCGGCTCGCCACCCGCGTCGCCGAGCGTGTTGACCGTGGGCCCCGGCGACATCTCCGCGTACTTCACCGGAATGAGGATCCCCGCGCAGAGCAGCGCGACGGCGATCAACGTGGAGGCGAGCATCGTCGCGGTGCGGCGTGGCATGGAACGACAGTACGGGACGGGACCGTCCGTGCGCCGTCCGGGCCGGTCCGTCCGTGGACCCGCGAAACCGGCCGTCAGCCGCCGGGCCGCCCGGCGGAATCAGCCTTCTCCATCGCGTCCCGGAACCGGGCGTATCCGGCCAGCTCGGCGACGTCGCCGGTGGTCCGGCTGCGTGCGGCCCAGCCGCCCCATATCGCGGCACCGACGGCAGCGAACAGCGGAATCAGCAACCACGCGAGTGCTGCCATCGCGATCTCCCTACCCCTGAGTGATCACCAGATTAATCGTTCACCGTTTCAACGCTCACGGCAGGGGCGGGGTTACGCAAATCGGGGCGGGGTCCGTCTCCGAAGCCGCCGAAGGCCCCGGGGAGCAAGCTACGAGCCCACCCACTCCTCCGTGCCGTCGGAGAACGTCTGGTGCTTCCAGATGGGGACCTCGCGCTTGAGGTCGTCGATGAGCCGGCGGCAGGCGTCGAACGCCTCCGCGCGGTGCGGGCAGGCGACGGCGACGATCACCGCGAGGTCGCCGACCACCAGGTCGCCCACCCGGTGGACGGCGGCGAGGGCGCGGACCGGGTACTCCGCGGCGACTTTCTCGGCGACCCGGCGCAGCTCGGCCTCGGCCGTGGGGTGGCAGGAGTAGCCGAGCGCCTCGACGTCGGCTCCGGCGTCGTGGTCCCGTACGGTGCCGACGAAGAGCGCCGTGCCCCCGGCCGCGGGGTCGCCGACCGCGGCGATGACCTCGTCCACGGAGAGCGGGGTGTCCCGGACGGCGAGGAGGCGCAGGGGGTCGCCGCCCGCGCGCTCCCCCGGGTGGTCGTGCCTGATCGTCATGGCCTCATCGTGCCGTACGCCGCCGTTCCCGGGCCACCGCCCGCGCGGCGGACCCGCCCCCCGACCCGCCACCGGGCCCGCGCGGCGGCCCGGCGCGGGGCCGCGGCGCGCGGGCGTCAGAGGCGGCGGCGGGCCTTGCGGGCCCGGCGGACCAGGGCCGCCGTACCGAGCAGGGCGACCGTCGCGCCCGCGGCTCCGGCCGCGGCGGCGTCCTTGCGGCCCAGTCGGCGGCCGGCGACGGTGTGGCGTCCCGAGACCTCCTCCAGGAGCGCGGCCAGGACCTCCTCGTTGGTCCAGGCGGGGCGCCAGCCCGCGTCGTGGAGGCGGCCGACGCTGACCACCCAGGGGTGCATCGTGTAGGCGAGGTCCCCGGCCGGGGAGGGCGTCACACCGATCCGGTGGAGCCGGGCGGCGGCGCCGAGGGCGACCGCGGACGGCAGCTCCATCCGGCGGATGCCGCTCAGCTCCTCGACCTCGTCCTGTTCCAGCCAGCCGTCGCAGCCGACGGCCAGCTCGCCGTCGACCTTCTCCAGGGCCGCGTACTCCAGGGCGCTCACCAGGTCGTCCACATGGCAGAACTGCCAGGCGGGCCGGGATCCGGCGACCACGAGGAGTCGGGGCGACTCGAAGTAGCGGGTCAGGGCGGTGTCCGTACCGCCGACGAGGACGGCGGGCCGGACGACGGTCACGTTCAGTCCCGGGTGGGCGCGGGGCGCCCGCCGGGCCAGGTGCTCGATCTCCAGCAGGTCGCCGACGCCGGTGGCCTCGGCGGTCGCCCGCAGCTCGGCGTCCTCCGACAGCGGGATGTCGTTGTCGGGCAGCGCCCCGTACACCATGGCCGATGTGCACAGCACGGCCCGGCGCACACCCGCCGCGGCGGCGGCCGTGAGGACCGTCTGGGTACCGCGTACATTGTACGCACTGCGGGCGGTGTCGTCGGTTTCCAGGTCGAGGTCGAGCGCCAGGTGCACCACGACGTCGACGCCGCGGAGCTTCTCGGCGATGGCTGGGTCGCGGACGTCGAGGACGTGCCAGGTGGCCTCGGGGACCTCGCCCCGGCGTTCGTCGATCGCGACGACCCGCCCCACCTCCTCGGAGGCGGCCAGCCTGCGGGCCAGCAGCTCGCCGACGCCCGTTGCGGCACCGGTGACCGCGACGACGGGTCCGCGACCTGCGGCCCCCTCGCCCGGGGTCGGGGTTGAGCGGTTTCGCGCTCCGCGAACCTGCGGATCTGGGGAACTCACCAGGCGTCTCCAGCGGTTGTCTTCAGTACGTACGGAATGACGCGTACGGACCAGGTGGCGTCCATCCTGCCGCAGGCCACGAGCCGACGGAGCACCGAGCCCGGATGCGGGCGGGGATGTCTACGCTGGGTGGTGTTGTGAGGGCATTCGCCGTCGGCCAGGGGTCGGCGGCCCTACGAGCCGAGGAAACCCGTGAGTGACACCCCATTCGGATTCGGCCTTCCGCCGGAGGAGCCGGAGCCCGGCGACGAGGGCAAGAAGAAGGACGCCGCGGGCGGTGGCAGCGGCGCCGGCGGCTCGTCCCCGCAGAATCCCTTCGGATTCGGCGGTCCGGGCGGCGGGGACAATCCCTTCGCCGCGATGTTCGGGTCCTTCGATCCCCAGGACCTGGGCGCCGCCTTCCAGCAGCTCGGCCAGATGCTGAGCTACGAGGGCGGCCCGGTGAACTGGGACATGGCCAAGCAGATCGCCCGGCAGACCGTCTCCCAGGGCACCGCGGACGGCGTCAAGGACGCCTCCGTGGGCCCCGTGGACCGTACGGCGGTGGAGGACGCGCTGCGGCTGGCCGATCTGTGGCTGGACGGGGTGACGTCCCTGCCTTCGGGCTCGAACACGGCGGTGGCGTGGAGCCGCGCGGAGTGGGTCGAGGCGACCCTCCCGGCGTGGAAGCAGCTGGTCGACCCGGTCGCCGAGCGGGTCGGTACGGCGATGGGCGGGGTGCTGCCCGAGGAGATGCAGGCCATGGCTGGCCCGCTGATCGGCATGATGCGCTCCATGGGCGGCGCCATGTTCGGCCAGCAGATCGGGCAGGCGATGGGCGTGCTGGCGGGCGAGGTCGTCGGCTCCACGGACATCGGTCTGCCGCTCGGCCCGGCCGGGAAGGCCGCCCTGCTGCCGCTGAACGTGGAGGCGCTCGGCAAGGACCTGGGCGTCCCCAAGGAGGAGGTGCGGCTCTATCTGGCACTGCGCGAGGCCGCCCACCAGCGGCTCTTCGCCCATGTGCCGTGGCTGAGGTCGCATCTCTTCGGTGCCGTCGAGGGCTACGCCCGGGGCATCACGGTCGACACGTCCAAGCTGGAGGACGTCGTCGGGCGGTTCGACCCGACGCATCCGGAGCAGTTGCAGGAGGCGCTCCAGCAGGGCATGTTCCAGCCGGAGGACACCCCGCAGCAGAAGGCGGCGCTGGCCCGTCTGGAGACGGCGCTGGCCCTGGTGGAGGGCTGGGTGGACGCGGTGGTGCACGCCGCCGCCTCGTCCCGTCTCACCTCGGCCTCCGCGCTGCGCGAGACGCTGCGCAGGCGGCGGGCGTCGGGCGGGCCCGCGGAGCAGACGTTCGCCACCCTGATCGGGCTCCAGCTCCGTCCGCGCAGGCTGCGGGACGCCTCCCGGCTGTGGGCGTCGCTGACGGACGCGCGCGGGATGGACGGCCGGGACGCGCTCTGGGAGCACCCGGACATGCTGCCGACCGCCACCGACCTCGACGACCCGGACGGCTTCGTCCACCGCGAGCAGCTCGACTTCTCGGAGCTGGACAAGATGCTGGGCGAGGCGGCTTCGGGCCCGGCGGCTTCGGGCGACGACGGCAAGAGCGCCGGCGACAGCGGCAAGGGCGCCGCCGACGACTCCGAGGGCGCCTCCGGCGACGGCAAGGGCGCCTCCGGCGACGACCGGGGAGACGGGGGCGACGGGGGCGACGGAAAGGACGGCGGGGCCGCTGGGCCGGAGGGCTCGGGCCGGTGACCCTGCACGACGACGCCGTCACCGTACTGAAAGGCCACGACACCGGGGGCGACGGACAGCAGGAGGAGCTGCGGCTGCGCTATCTGGACCATCTCGCGGACCGTCCGGACGGGATGTGGAAGGCGTGCGGGGTGGGGCATCTCACGGCCAGCGCCCTGGTCGTGGACCCGACGCGGGAGCGGGTGCTGCTGACGCTCCACCGCAAGCTGGGGATGTGGCTCCAGATGGGCGGCCACTGCGAGCCGGACGATACGACGCTGGCGGCCGCGGCGCTGCGCGAGGCGACGGAGGAGTCCGGGATTCCCGGGCTGACGCTGGTGGCGCGGGACGGGGCACCGGGTCCGGTCCGGCTGGACCGGCATCCCATTCCGGCCCCGTGCCACTGGCATCTGGATGTGCAGTACGCGGCGCTGGCCCCGGCCGGGGCGACGGCCCGGATCAGCGACGAGTCGCTCGATCTGCGCTGGTTCGGCTATGCCGAGGTGCCGGAGGTGGCGGATGCCTCGGTGGTCCGGCTGCTGGAGCGGGCCCGGGCCGTGCTGTAGCCGCCGGAGCGGCGGAGCCCGTACAGAACGCATGAAAAAGGGGTTTCCGTCCTCTTCCGAGGACGGCCACCCCTTTTCCGTATCGCGGGCTGTTCAGTTCCAGCTGTTGCCCTGGTTGCGTCCGTCGGCGCCGAACTGGCCGCGGACTCCCTCACCGATCTGGGCGTTCTGCGGCGGCATGACCTCACTCGGCTGAACGAGGACGAACCCTTGGCCGAGGAAGCTCAGCTCCCAGCCCTCGCCGGTGTTGCCGCGCCGGGTCCGTACGCTCGTCGAGGTCGTGGGGGCCTGCATCTGCACCCGCAGCCCGGTCGACCAGGCCACGATCGCGTCGGAGTCGACATTCACATACGACTCCGGCGTCACCGGGAGCATCAGCGGCTGCCCCGAGGTCATCAGGACGACCTTGCCCTGTCCGGCGATATTGAGCTGGTACTTCCCGGACCCGGAGATCCCGTACTCGCTGTCGACGGCGAGTACCTCCGTACGGAGGTCGGGGTCGAGGGCGAGGACGTACGCGCTGTCGACGGTCAGCCCGCCGCTGTCGACATCGACGATATGGATGTGCTGGGCGAGATTGGCGAGATAGACCGTGCCCTGGCCGGAGCAGCGCATCAGGTCGAGACCCTCGCCGGTCCGTTCCCGGCTGCGGCGCTCACTGGCGCTCTGGTACTCGCCGTCGAAGTCGATCAGCCCCTGGTAGGCGACCATCGCCCCCTTGCGGGCGACGACGTCGTCGTTGCCGCGGAGGGTGACCCGCAGCAGTTGCGGGTTCTGGACGGCGAAGCGCTCCTGGGTCTGCTGCTCGCCGTAGGTGAAAAGTGGGCTCTGCATGGTGTTCTTCCGCTCCCCCTCAGCCCCGGATCCGCAGCCGGTCGGTGTTGTCCTCACTCGGCTGGACGACGACGATGCCCGCACCGGAGAAGGCCATCTGGTACGCCTCCCCGGTGCCGCGCCCGATCAGGGCTCCGGCCTTCATGGTCCGCTTGGCCTTGACCTTGAGATGCGGCGACCAGGCGACGAGGGCGTCGGGGTCGACGTAGGTCTCGTCCTGGCCGCGACCGCAGTCGACCACAATGGGAGTGCCCCGGGAGGTGAGGGCGACCCAGCCGGTGCCCGCGATCTCCACGTTCCACAGCCCCGTACCGGCGAGCTTCGCCATGCCCTTGACCTTCTGGACACCCCACTGGAGATGGGCGTCGAAGGCGAGGACGTTGGAGCCGTTGACGGAGAGGGAGTCGTTGTCGAGGTAGATCACGACGACATCGGCGCCGTAGTCCGCGAGGTACAGCACGCCGTCGCCGTGACAGCGCATGATCGGCGCGCCTTCGCCGGTGGCCCACTGGGACAGCGCCTGCTGGGCGGAGGGCGGATTGGCCTCGTACTGGACGAAGCCCTCGTAGGCGACCATCGAGCCGGTACGGGCGTACAGGTCCTGGCCGGTGGCCATGGCCACCTTGAGCATGGTGCGGCCGTGGTTCTCCATCCGGGCCGCGACGGGGGTGGGGGCGTAGCCCGCGAGTTGCTGGTTCATGACTTCGGGCTCCCTCAGATCTCGTAGGGCTGGACGACGACGAAGTTGCCGGGCGCGCCCCGGAACTGGAGGCTGACGGTCTCGCCGCTGTGTCCCGGGTACGAGTTGCGCCGCAACCGCACCTGGGAGGCGAGGATCACCTGCGACGCGGCGGACCAGGCGACGATCGCGTTGGTGTCGACGAAGGTGCTCGGCGTGACCGGGAGGACGACGGGTGTGCCGTGGGTCTTGACGACGACGGTGCCGGTGCCCTGGAACTGGAGGGTGAACAGCACTCCGCCGGGAATGCCGTGCCCCTCGATCCTGCGGACCTCGTACTGGAGGGACTCGTCGAACGCGAGGACGTTCTCGGCCGAGACGCAGATCGCGTCGCCCTGCAGTTCGATGGGGTGCAGATGGGAGTTGTCCTCGGCGAGGAAGATCTGGCCGCGGCCGGTGCAGCGCATCAGCTGCATCTCCTGGCCGGTGGCCCGGCCCGCGATCCGGCCCGCGAAACCGCCGCTCTTATGGCTGAAATCGACCTTGCCCTGATACATCACCATACTTCCGGAACGGGCGAGGACTCCGATACCGCCCATGGCGACGTCGACCCGCATCAGATGCTGGTTCTGCGGGGTCCAGCGCTGGCCCGTGGGGGTCTCGCGATACGCCTGGAGGGCGGCGGCGAGTCCGGGGCCGGCGGCGGGCATGCCCTGCGGGACACCACCGGGGGCGCCGGGCACGCCGGGCGCACCGGGTACACCGGGCTGTCCGTACGCGAACGGCGCACCGAGGGCACCGGGCGGCGGCGCCATACCGGGCAGTTGTCCCGGCACCTGGCCGAACGGGGGTGCTACGGGCGGCTGCCCGGGGACCTGCCCGAACGGGGCGGGCGGGGCGGGGGGCACCGCGACCGGGGGCACCGCGACCGGCGGTGCCGGGGGCTGCGGGGCTTGGCCGAACGCAGGCGCGGGCGGAGGCGGAACCTGGCCGAACGCAGGCGGGGGCGGGGGCGGAACCTGGCCGAACGCGGGCGCGGGCGGAGGCGGGGGCTGCGGCGGATGGATCTGGCCGAAGGGCGGGGCGGGTGCGCCGGGCGCGACGGGCGGCGGGGCGCCGAACGCGGGCGGGGCCACGGGTGCGACGGGCGCCGCGGGGGCCACCGGCTCCGCGGCGGCCTGCTGGTCCTCGGCGACCTCGCCGCCGAAGTTCCGCAGGAGCGCGTCGAGACCGCCGTCGAATCCCTGCCCCACGGCGGCGAAGCGCCAGACGTCCTTCAGATAGAAGTCGCCGAGCATCACCGCGCGCTCGGTGCTGAACTCCGCGCCCGTGAAGGGGTAGCGGGCCACCTCCTCGCCCCCGGCGACGATCCTGATGTACCCCGGGCCGACCTGCGACATCTGGCCCGCGCCGTCGATGGTGGCGGTGAAGCTCAGCTTGGTGATGTGTGCCGGTATGCGGTCGAGCGTGACCCGGAACGACTCGGTGTCCCCGGACTGCGCGCCGAGCAGCTGAAGGGACTCCTCGGGGGATTTCGGCTGGTTGAAGAAGATGAAGTACCGGTCGTCGGAGAGTTCCTCGGCGGCGTCCAGTCCGAAACAACTGATGTCGAAGGTGAGACCGGGGGCGGCGATCGATACGCCGACATACAGATCCGTACCCGCGGTGAGATCACTGATCTTGGCCTTGTGGCCGCGTTGGAATTCCCTGGCCATGCGTAACGACCGTCCCCCATCCCGAAAAAATGACGAATGCGTCGCGCCAGGCTAACCGCTGCCCACCGCATTCGGCCAAGGGGCCGAGGCGCGCCGGGACACATTCGATACACGGAGATCGACAACGGGTGACACAGGAGCCGTCGCACGTCGTCGGCGGGGTCCCGGCCGAAGCCGGGTCAACTGCCGCCGGTCTCCGCGCCATCGGCCGGCGGCTCTTCCCCGGTCCACGCGTCGGCTCCGCCGCCCTCGGGCGGCGATTCGTCCCCGGACGGCGACCGGGGCAGCCGCTCGGCGGCGACGACGCCTTCCAGATAGCCGCGGGCGCGCTCGGTGCGGGGATATGCCTCCAGCAGCCGCCAGAAGCGGGGGCCGTGCCCGGGTACGAGCAGATGGGCCAGTTCGTGGACGAGGACGTAGTCGACGACGTACTCGGGCATGCCCTGGAGGCGGTGGGAGAGCCGGATACTGCCCTCCGCCGGGGTGCAGGAGCCCCAGCGGGTGTTCTGATTCGTCACCCAGCGCACCGAAGCGGGGCGGGCCCGGCCGCCGAAGTACTGCGCGGACAGGCGCTCGGCGCGCTCGGCCAGCTCGCTGTCGCCGAGGCTCCGTCTGCTCTCCTGGGCGGCGAGCTTGTCCAGCATCACACCGACCCAGCGCCGCTCCTCGGCCTCCGACATCCGGGCCGGGATGAGGACGATCGTACGGTCGCCCTCGCGGTAGGCGGAGACGGTCCGGCTGCGGCGCGCGCTTCTGCGGACTTCGACCGCACTCGTCTGCGCTCGGCGGGAGGCACGGCCGGTGGCACGGCGCCGCGGGCTTTCCCCGCCCCCGGGCGGGGTCTGCCCGGCGACACGGGAGGAAGGGTCGACGGACACGCCATGACGTTACCCGCTGAATGCCGCAGAAGCACCGGCTCCGCGTCGGTTCTCCGTCGAACTCCGCCGTGAAGCGGCCCGCGATCGCAGCATTGAAACGATAATCACCCTACATACCCCGCACCTGTGGATAACTTTCCGCCCCTCGGTCAGGACCGGGCATTCTGTTCCCACCGGCGTACACGGAACCGCGCCGGACACACCGAACGGAATCGGCGGGAGAAGCGGGGGACGTGCGATGCATCCGATGGTGAAACCGGCGTTACGGCGCGCCTGGCGCGAACGGCACACGGTCCAGTTCGGGGTGACACCCGCCCACGCGGTGTCGATCGGCCCGGTGGACACGGCGACCGGCTCCTTACTGGAGCTGCTCGACGGGACGCGCGGGATCGAACTGCTGAGCCGTGAGGCGCGGGCGATGGGCCTGCCGGACGGGCTGGCCGAGACGCTGGTCAGACGGCTGACGGCGGCGGGCCTGATCGACGATGCGACGCTGGGCGGCCCGGCGGCCGACGCCCTGCGCGGGCGCAAGGGCGCGCTCGACCGGCTCCGTCCCGACGCCGCCTCGTTGTCGGTGGTCGACCGGGAGCCGGGCGGCGGGATGCGCCGGCTGGCGGCCCGGCGGGCCGTCCGGGTCCAGGTCCGGGGCGCGGGCCGGGTCGGGGCGTCGGTGGCGGCGCTGCTGTCGGCGGCCGGGGTCGGCGGCGTCGAGGTCCTCGACGGCGGTTGTACGGAGCCGGGGGACGTGGCGCCCGGCGGGCTGCCGGCCGGCGCGGTCGGGGAGCGCCGCGATCTGGCGGCCCGGCGCCTGGTGCGGCGGGCCGCGCCGACCCGGCCGCCGCGCTCCGCGCCGGGCGGGGCCGCAGACGCCTCCGGGGAGCCGGGGCTCGCCCTGGTGCTGGTCTGCCCGCGGGACGGTCTGGGGGCCTATGTCCCCGATCCGGCTCTGTCGGCCGACTGGGTCGCGGGCGGTGTCCCGCATCTGTACGCGGGGGTGGTGGAGGCGACCGGTGTGGTGGGCCCCCTGGTCCTGCCCGGCGGCACGGCCTGCGCGGGCTGTCTGGAGCTGGGCCGCACGGACCGCGACCCGGACGGGCCCCGGTTGCTGGCCCAGTGGCGCTCGGGTGGCCGCCGGGTGCCGGTGCCCGCCTGCGATCTGTCCCTGGCCTCGACGGTCGCCGGCCTGGCGGCGGCGCACGCGCTCTCCTTCCTCGACGGCGAGCTGCCGCTCACCGCGGGCGCGCGCTGGGAGACATCGCTGCCGCTGCTGGACTGGCGCAGGGAGACGCTCACCCCTCATCCCCGCTGCCCCTGCGGCTCCCACCGGAAAACTGAGGGGGAGGACACCCCTGATACACCTGAGGTCTCCGGGAGAATGGCGGGGTAACGCGTCACGGGGCCATACCGCAGGGCTCGCTGGGCACAGCTTTCGGGATTAGGAGGGGCGTATGTCTGATCTTCCCCGCAAGGCGGTCACTCGGACTGTCAAGTTGGCCGCACTGCCACTGGGGGTCGCGGGCCGGGCCACCTGGGGGCTCGGCAAGCGGATCGGGGGCAGACCGGCGGAGATCGTCGCCCGGGAGCTCCAGCAGCGGACGGCCGATCAGCTGTTCAAGGTGCTGGGGGAGCTGAAGGGCGGGGCGATGAAGTTCGGGCAGGCTCTGTCCGTCTTCGAGTCCGCGCTGCCCGAGGAGGTCGCGGGCCCGTACCGCGCGGCGCTCACGAAGTTGCAGGAGGCCGCTCCTCCGATGCCGACGAGCACGGTCCACCGGGTGCTCGCGGAGCGGCTGGGCGAGCAGTGGCGGGAGTCGTTCCTGGAGTTCGATGACGTTCCGTCGGCGGCGGCTTCGATCGGCCAGGTCCATCGCGCGGTCTGGCGGGACGGGCGGCGGGTCGCGGTGAAGGTGCAGTATCCGGGCGCGGGTGCGGCCCTGCTGTCCGACCTCGCCCAGCTGAGCCGGTTCGCCCGGCTGCTCGGCCCGCTGATGCCGGGCATGGACGTCAAACCGCTGATCGCCGAGTTGCGCGACCGGGTGGCGGAGGAGCTGGACTACGCGCTGGAGGCCGAGGCGCAGCGGGCCCACGCGGCGGAGTTCGCGGGGGATCCGGATGTCGTGATCCCGGATGTGGTGCATCAGTCGGATCAGATCCTGGTCACGGAGTGGCTGGACGGGATACCGCTCGCGGAGGTGATCGCCGGGGGAACTCAGGAGCAGCGTGACCGGGCGGGGCAGTTGCTGGCGAGGTTCCTGTTCTCGGGTCCGGCCAGGACCGGGTTGCTGCACGCGGATCCGCATCCGGGGAACTTCCGCCTGGTGCCCGGGATACCCGGCGACGACGGGGAGGACGGGGAGGAGTGGCGCCTCGGGGTGCTCGACTTCGGCACGGTCGACCGGCTCCCCGGCGGATTGCCTGCGGTGATCGGCGATTGTCTGCGGATGACGCTGGAGGGCGAGGCGGAGGGGGTCTACGAGACGCTGCGGGAGGAGGGGTTCGTCAAGGAGAAGTACGATCTCGACCCGGACGCGGTGCTGGAGTATCTGCTGCCGATCATGGAACCGGCCGAGTTGGAGGAGTTCACCTTCACCCGGAGCTGGATGCGGTCCCAGGCCGCCAGTCTCGCCGATATCCGCTCCCCCGCGCATCAGATGGGCAAACAGCTCAATCTGCCACCGTCGTATCTGCTGATCCACCGGGTGACGCTGAGCACGATCGGTGTGCTGTGCCAGCTCAACGCGACCGTCCGCCTCCGGGACGAACTGGAGGACTGGGTCCCGGGCTTCTTCGCGGAGTACGAGGAGTACGACGAGGCCGACGAGTACGACGACGACGGGCATCCCGGCGCCGCGCACGCCTCCGAGGACCCCGACGCGGACCCGGCCCCGGCCACCACCCGGGTCTGACCGCAGCAGAAGGGGGAGGTCGGGCCGGCTCCGCGCCGGCCGGGGCCGGGTTACCACCAGGTGGAGTCGAGGCGGCCTTCGATGGCGCGGAGGTTGGCGCGGGCGCAGGTGTCGCAGAAGTGGTGGCGGGTGCCGTTCTCCATGGAGCAGGTCCAGGTGAGGGGGGTCGGTCCCGGGGCGTCCCGGCCGCAGCGGGAGCACACGACAGTCTCGGCGCCCGTGTCGTTCGGGCGGGGAGTCTTCTGCTGGTCCACCCGGTGACGATACCCCCGCCCGGGATGCCGGTCGGGGTCAACGCACCGCGGGGGCCGGTCCTGACGGACCGGCCCCCGCGGGCTGTTGTCGCACGGTTTCGGGCGACTCAGTTCATGACGGCCATGGCGAGCGCCCGGCGGGCACGCAGGGAAGCGCGCTCGGCGCGGCGCTGCATGCGCCGGGCGGCGACCAGGCGCATGGCCCGGCGTTCCGCGTCGGCTTCGCGCAGGCGCTCGCGCATCTGCGCGCGCGCCATGGCTTCTGGGATGAGTTGCATGGCGTGGGTCCTGTTCTGGCGGGCGTCGGCCGCGCCGGTGGTGATGACGTCTGTGGTTGCCGAGCGCGGGAGCTCGTTCACGGCAGTGGGCATGGGGTCCTGCTTCTGGGGATCGTGCGCGTAGGGGCGGTCGATGGTGCCGATGGTTTTCATACCGAGACCGGGTTCTTACGCGGACGACCACGGGGCCGCTTGCGGGCGACGACGACGCCCTGGACGAACAGCTCTCCGCCCCAGACACCCCACGGCTCGCGCCGCTCCTTGGCGCCCGCGAGGCAGGCCTCCATCAGCGGGCAGGTGCGGCAGAGGGACTTGGCGTACTCGACGTCCGCCGGGGACTCGGCGAAGAAGACCTCGGGGTCGAACGAGCGGCAGGGAACCGGTACGCCGAGGTTCTCGATGGCGTCGTCGAGCGCGGTCAGCGCGGTGAGGGGGGCGGGGCTGGTCAAGAGGGAGTCCTCCGAGTGGGCGGGCGGGGAGATCGTCTGGGAAGGCGGTACGGACGGGGCGTGCGCTTCGAGTTGCACGGTGTGTCGTTCCTCGTCTTGTCGGTCCGGCTGGTTGCCGGTTGGCGGTCCCCCGGCGGTGCCGGGGGGCTGGTACCGGTGGTGCTGTCCCGAGGCTCCTTCGTGCCGTCCTCCCCTGTTCGGGGAAAACAGAAGGGCCGCGGATCCCGAGTGGGGTTCCGCGGCCCTGAAGGCGCCGGCCTGATCAGATCAGGCTGGATCACTCCAGGGTTCTGGCCCACGGAAGGCCCACTTGGTGGTGGGGTGCTGCTTCGTCTGCTGCGTCGAATTCACGGCACCGGCTGCGGTGAGGGCATAGCCCATGACCCGGGCCTTTGCCGCTGCTGCTGCCAGTGCCCCGGTCGGTCGCTCGACCCGCTCCACTCCCTGAGCCGACAGTTCGGCGCGCAGGGAGGTGGCAGGGAAGGCGGCCAGGCCACCGGACAGACCGGTGCCGTTGCCGAGACCACTGCCATTGGCGATCAGCGACGCGGAGAAGCCGAGCGAGCAGGCGGAGGCGACGGCCGGGCGATCGGTCATCGGGTTGATACGGACGAAGCTGGTGTTGTCGGTCTTGATGGTGATCACTGCACTCGCCTCCTCTCGGCGTCTCGGGACCGGCCGGGGCCGGTCACATGTATTCGGATAAGTACATCACGAGGACAGGGCTTCAGTGAAGCGCCCGTTCTCGTGGTTAAGAACCTATGGGGCTGGTCGGGCATGCGCAAACTATTTTTCCGACGAGTTTTCCTCACGCCTCCTCGGGGGCGCTCTCCACCTCCTGGCCTGCACAGATGGCGAGGACGTCGGCGCCGAAGCGGTCCAGCTTGCGGCCTCCGACACCGGAGATCGCGCTCAGCTCGCGCTCGTCGCCGGGGACGGCCTCGGCGATGGCCATCAGGGTCTTGTCGGTGAAGACGCAGTAGGCGGGCTGGCCGAGCTCCTTGGCCTGCCCGGAGCGCCAGTCGCGGAGGCGTTCGTAGAGCGCCTCGTCCATGTCGGAGGGGCAGTCCTCGCAGCGCATCAGCTTCATCTCACCGGCGTCGGTGAGGGTCTTGCCGCAGACCCGGCAGAGCACGGGTCCGCGGCGCTTGCGGCGGCCCGACCCGCCGGATTCCACTCCGCCACCACCGCCGGCGGTCCGGGTGCCGGGGGCGGCGGAGCCGGGCCGCAGGCCGTTGAGGAAGCGGCTGGGGCGGCGGCCCGCCCGGCCGCCGGGCGAGCGGGAGAGGGCCCAGGAGAGGGAGAGGTGGAGCCGGGCGCGGGTGACGCCCACGTACAGCAGGCGGCGCTCCTCCTCGACCTGCTCGTCGGTCTTGGCGTAGGTGATGGGCATCATGCCCTCGGTGAGACCGACGAGGAAGACGGCGTCCCATTCGAGGCCCTTGGCGGAGTGCAGGGATGCCAGGGTGACGCCCTGGACGGTGGGGGCGTGCTGGGCGGCGGCCCGTTCGTCGAGTTCGGTGACGAGGTCGGCGAGGCCGGCGCCGGGCCGGGACCGGGCGAAGTCCTCGGCGAGCCGGACGAGGGCGGCGAGGGATTCCCAGCGGTCCCGGACGGCGCCGGATCCGGCGGGCGGCTGGTCGGTCCAGCCCTTGGTGGAGAGCACGGCGCGGACCTGGGAGGGCAGGTCCTCGGCGTCGTCGAGGAGGGCGTCGTTGGACCCGGCGCGGGCGGCGCCGCGCAGGGCGACCCCGGCTTCCCGGACCTCCTGGCGTTCGAAGAACCGCTCGGCGCCGCGGAGCTGGTAGGGCACTCCGGCGTCGGCCAGTGCCTGCTCGTAGACCTCGGACTGGGCGTTCACGCGGTAGAGGACGGCGATCTCCCCGGCGGGGACGCCCGCGGCGACGAGGTCGCGGATCCGGCGGGCGGTGCCCTCGGCCTCGGCGGGTTCGTCGGGGTACTCGGTGTAGGCGGGCTCGGGGCCGGGGTCGCGCTGGGAGACCAGTTCGAGGCGGTGCTGGGCGGCGCGCCCCTTGGCCTGGCCGAGGAGGCCGTTGGCCAGATGGACGACCTGAGGGGTGGAGCGGTAGTCGCGGACGAGTTTGACCACGGTCGCCGACGGGTGGCGGGTGCGGAAGTCCAGCAGATGGTCCGGGGTGGCCCCGGTGAAGGAGTAGATCGTCTGGCTGGCGTCGCCGACGACGCAGATGTTCTCCCGGTCGCCGCGCCAGAGGTCGAGCAGTCGCTGCTGGAGGGGGCTGACGTCCTGGTACTCGTCGACGACGAAGTTCTGGTACTGGCGGCGGATCTGGTCGGCGATGTCGTGGCGGTCCTGGAGGATGCCGACGGTCAGCAGCAGGACGTCCTCGAAATCAATCACCGCGCGATCGCGCTTGAGCTGCTCGTACAGCGCATAGATCTGGCTGATTTCCGATGGGTCGCGGGGGGCGTCCCTCAGAGATTTGGCGACAGCGGCGGGGTAGTCGGCGGGCACGGTCTGAGTGACCTTGGCCCACTCGATCTCGCTGGTCACATCGCGTAGCTCGTTGCGGTCGAGCCGGATCCGGCAGCGGGCCGCGGCCTCGGCGACGAGTTGGATCTTGCGTTCGAGAAGCCGGGGCATTTCGCCACCGATGGCTTTCGGCCAAAAATACTGGAGCTGCCGAAGGGCGGCGGAGTGGAAGGTGCGGGCCTGGACGCCGCCGGCGCCGAGTTCGCGCAGCCGTCCCCGCATCTCGCCCGCGGCGCGGTTGGTGAAGGTGACGGCCAGCACACTGGCGGGCTGGAGTATCCCCGCCCGGACGCCGTACGCGATGCGGTGGGTGATCGCGCGCGTCTTGCCCGTGCCGGCGCCCGCCAGCACGCACACCGGGCCGTGCAGGGCGGTCGCCACCTCGCGCTGCTCGGGGTCGAGCCCGTCGAGCACCGCGTCGGCCGACTCGGGGACCTGCGGGAAGAGTGAGGAGTGCGTTGCTGCTGTCACCCCACCCATGCTGCCAGGTCCCTCGGGGCGGGTGCGGCGGTTGTCCACAGAGGGGTGCGAATAGTCGTACCGATGCCGGTGGTGGGGCCGGGGCGGCCCGTTCCCGGTGGCGGATACCGGAGCGCGTACGGCAGGGGACAGGGGAGCGGATACGGGAATGGTGGCCGTGTCACGTACGTTCTACGCGGTGCGGATCGCACCGTATGGGACCGCGCCGGACGGGTGCGTGGACGCCCCCAGCAGGACAGAGGAGTCGTAGGACGATGTCGGGCACTGTGACGATGTACAGCACCACGTGGTGCGGATACTGCCGTCGGCTGAAGGGCCAGATGGATCGCGAGGGCATCGCGTACACCGAGATCAACATCGAGCAGGACCCGGACTCCGCGGCCTTCGTCGAGAAGGCGAACGGCGGCAACCAGACGGTGCCGACCGTGCAGATCGTGCCGGTCGGCGGCGGTGCGGAGGTCGTGATGACCAATCCGAGCCTCGCACAGGTGAAGCAGGCGCTGGGCGCCTGACGGCTTCCTGGCCCCCGGGCCACGGGCCACGGGCCACGACCGTTCGCCGGTCGGGGCCCGTTTTCCGTCGAGGGACCGGCGGGCCGTCGGGGCCGCCCGGGCGCTATGCCGTCGTGCCGTTGCCGCCGGGCCTGGGGAGCGGCTTCCCGTACCACGTCTCGATCAGCCGGGCCGCGATGGAGATCCCGTACGGGGGCATGACCTCCCCGGTCGCGAAGGCGTCCGCGAGGTCGTCGCGGGAGAACCACCGTGCCTCGTGCAGTTCCTCCCCGTCGACCGTTATCCCGGCCGTGGTCGCCCGGGCCGTGAAGCCGAGCATCAGGCTGGACGGGAAGGGCCAGGGCTGGCTCGCCACGTACGCCACGTCGCCGACGACCACTCCGGCCTCCTCATACGCCTCCCGGCGCACGGCCTGCTCCAGCGACTCCCCCGGTTCCACGAAGCCCGCGAGGGTGGAGAAGCGTCCTTCGGGCCAGTGGAGCTGGCGGCCGAGGAGGGCCCGGTCGTCCTCGTCGGTGATCAGCATGATCACGGCGGGGTCGGTCCTGGGGTAGTGCTCGGCGCCGCACGCCTGGCAGCGGCGGACATGGCCGGCGGCGGCGATGACGGTACGTTCCCCGCAGCGCGAGCAGAAGCGGTGGAGCCGCTGCCAGTTCTCCAGGGCGACGGCGTGGGCGAGCAGCCCCGCGTCGCGCGCGGAGAGCAGCATTCCGGCTTCCCGCAGGCCCGCCGGGCGGGCGGACTGGTCCATCCGTCCGGGCAGGGTGTCCTTCTGGAGGGCGAAGTAGCGGACGCCGGCGGGGTCGGTGCCGAGGAAATAGCGGTGGGTCTCGGTGACGGGAGCCTCGAAGGCCGGGGTCATCACCAGTTCGGTGCGGCCGTCCGGGGTGTCGTCGACGAGGGCGCGACCGCCGGAGACCACGAATACCCGGGTCGTCGGGTGGCTCCACGCCGCCGCCAGCCATGCCTCGTCGAGCCGGTGGTGGGCCTCGCGGTCGATCCCGCTGGCTGCGGTCAGGCTGATGGGCTGATCGGCGGTGGCCTGGCTCTCGGTGCTCAACGTACTTCCAACTCCCCCGGACGGGTTCCAGTTCGGCGGTCGGGCGGTCTCTGACGTTCTGGTCTGGGCCGGCTGGGCTGCTGGGCTGCTGGCCTGGCTGGACGGCTTCGGCGGGCGCGACGGGGGCTGCGGGTCGGGGGCTGCGGGCCGGGCGCGGGGTCAGCGCGGCGCGGTCCCGAGGTCCTCCCACAGGTGGGCGGCCGTTTCCACGCCTTTGAGCAGCAGGTCGATCTCGACCTTCTCGTTGGGCGCGTGCCAGCCGTCGGAGGGTACCGAGATGCCCAGGAAGAGGACGGGTGCTTTCAGGACGTCCTGGAGGTCGGCGGCGGGTCCCGAGCCGCCTTCGCGGGTGAAGAGGACCTTCTGCCCGTCGAAGGCCCTGCTCATGGCGCGGACGACCGACTGGAGCGCGGGGTGGTCGAGGGGGGTGAGGCAGGGCCGGGTGGAGGCGGAGAAGGAGAGGTCGTAGCGGATGCCGTCGGGGACGTGGTCGGCGACCCAGCGGGCGACGGCGACCTCGACGGCGTCCGGGTCCTGCCCCGCCACCAGCCGGAAGGTGAGCTTCAGCCGGGCGGAGGCGGGGACGATCGTCTTGCCGCCGACGCCCTGGTAGCCGCCGCCGATGCCGTTGACCTCGGCGGTGGGGCGGGCCCAGATCCGTTCCAGTGTGGTGTATCCGGCCTCGCCGAGGGTGGCGGACGACTTGGCGGTCCGCAGCCATTCGGCCTCGTCGAACGGCAGCTCGGCGAAGAGTTCCCGCTCGGTGTCGCCGACGGGGACGACCCCGTCGTAGAACCCGGGGATCGCGACGCGTTCGCCGGCGTCGTGGAGGCCGCCCGCGAGCCGGGCGGCGACGGTCGCCGGGTTGGGTACGGCGCCGCCGAAGGAGCCGGAGTGGATGTCCTGCCCCGGCCCGTGGAGCTCGATCTCGCAGTCGACGAGTCCGCGCATGCCGGTACAGACGGTGGGGGTGGTCTCGGACCACATCCCGGTATCGGAGACGATCACCGTGTCGGCGGCGAGCCGCTCGGCCCGTTCCTCGACGAGGGCGCGGAAGTGCGGCGAGCCGGATTCCTCCTCGCCTTCGATCAGCAGCTTCAGATGGACGGCGGGGGCGGTACGGCCGGTGGCGGCCAGATGGGCCCGGACCCCGAGGGTGTGGAAGAACACCTGCCCCTTGTCGTCGGCGGCGCCGCGGGCGTACAGCCTGCCGTCGGCGATCCGGGGCTCGAACGGCTCGGATTCCCAGCCGTCGGCGAGGGCGGCGGGCTGGACGTCGTGGTGCCCGTAGACGAGGACGACGGGTGCGCCGGGGTCGTCGGACGGCCACTCGGCGAAGACGGCCGGGGCGCCGCCCGTCGGCCATACCTCGGCGACCGGGAAGCCGGTGTCCCGCAGGGCGGCCACCAGCCAGTCGGCGCTGCGCCGGACGTCCTCCGCGTGCTCGGGCTGAGCCGAGACGGAGGGGATCCGCAGCCATTCCGCGAGGTCGTGCAGGAAGACGTCGCGGTGCCGCCGGATGTACGTACGGACGGCGCTGTCCGAGGTGTCGCTCATGTGTATGAGCCTAACCGGCGTACGGGTCGCGCTCCGCCGCCGTCCCCGCCCCGACGGGGGTCCCGGCGGGCGCGGGGCCGCCGCCGATGAGGCGCTCCAGCTCGTCCCGGCCGGGCAGCCGGGAGGGCCGGACGATCTCGCCGCTGCGGATGTGGACGAAGGCGGTGGCGACGTCCTCGGGCGCCAGGCCGTGCTGCTCGGCCCAGGCGAGCCGGTAGACGGCGAGCTGAAGGGGGTCGGCGGTGGTGGATCTGCCGGTCTTCCAGTCGACGATCTCGAATCGGGCGGGGGTCCCGTCGGCGGCCGGGGTGCGGTAGACGGCGTCGATCCGGCCCCGGACCACGCGCCCGGCGAGGGTGATCCGGAACGGGTACTCGATCCGATACGGCGTACGGGCGGCGTACGGCGTACGGGCGAACGCCTCCTTCAGCTCCGCGAGGTCGCGCTCATCCGTGATGTCGGATACGTCGCCGCCGTCCCCTTCGCCTTCGGTCCGGTACGGATCGCCGCCGGGCAGCTCGTCGGGGCCGAGCATGGGCAGCGGCAGCTCCTCGAACCGGGACTCGACCCAGGCGTGGAAGCGCGTACCGCGCCGGGCCGCGGGCTGCGGCGGGCGCGGCATGGGCCGGGCCAGCTCCCGGGCGAAGCCGTCGGGGTCGGCGGCGAGACGCATCAGCTGGGACGCGGTGAGGGACGCGGGCAGGGGGACGTCCCGGACGGCGGCGCGGGTACGGCGCAGCTCCCCGGAGAGGGCTTCGAGGTCGCGGTCCCAGGAGGCGATGGCGCGCAGCTCCTCGGGGGTGAGGTCGTCGTCGCCGGACGCGGGGCGGGGCGGGCGGGTCCCGGACGGCTGACGCGGCAGTACGGCTCCGGGGTCGGCTCCGTCCCCGGCTCCGTCCCCGGCTCCGGCTCCGGGGACGTCGTCGTACGCGTACGGGTCGTCGTAGGTGTCGCCCGGGTCGCCTTCCTCGTCGGGGGCGTCCTCGTCGTCGAGCCCTTCGGGGAAGAGGTCATCGGTGTGCAGGTCTTCGGGGTGCAGGTCTTCGGGGAAGGGTTCGCCGTGGTCATCGGGGGCCGGGGGGTCCGCGCGGTGGAGTTCGGCCCGCCGGAGGTGGGCCCGGACGGTTTCCGCGGCCCGGCGGCGGCGGCGCAGGGACTCCGGGTCGAGCGGCAGCGGCCAGGCGTGGTCGGGCCCGGTCTCCGCGAGTGACGGGTTGACGGCGTCGGCGGCGGGTTCGTCCGCCCAGGCCTCGATCTCGCCGAACCCGGCCTCGCAGTGCTCGTAGAGCGCCGTGAGGAACGCGGAAGGGCCCCGGCGGCGCTTCTGGGTGGGCCCCCACCAGTGCCCGGAGCCCAGCAGGAGGGACCGGGGGCGGGTGAAGGTGACGTACCCCAGGCGCAGCTCCTCAGTGTGCTGGTGCTCCTTCATCCCCTCCTTGAACGCCTTCAGGCCCTTGGCGTCCCAGGCCGTGACGTCGGGGAGGGTGGCCGTGTCGCCGCGCAGGGCGTGCGGCAGCACTTGGGGGTGGGAGGTCCATGCCTCGCGCCCCCGTTCGTTGGGGAACTGTCCGGTGACGAGTCCGGGGACGGCGACGACGTCCCATTCCAGGCCCTTGGATTTGTGGGCGGTGAGGACCTTGACCGTGTTCTCGCCGCCGGGGAGGGCGTTGTCGAGGCCCTTCTCGTACTGGGCCGCGGTCCGCAGGAAGCCGAGAAAGGCGAGGAGGGTGGCTTCTCCGTCGAGTCCGGCGAAGGACGCGGCGATGTCGAGGAAGTTGGCGAGGGTCTCGCGGCGGCGGGCGGCGAGCGCGTGCGGGGACGCCGACAGTTCGACGTCGAGTCCGGTGGCGCCGAGGACGCGGTGCAGGACGTCCATCAGGGGGTCGCCCAGGGCTCGGCGCAGCTCCCGCAGCTCGGCGGCGAGATGCGCGAAGCGGACCCGGGCATCGGCGGAGAACGGCAGCTCGTCGCCGGGGCCGCCCTGGGGTGTTCCGCCGGTGGATTCGAGGAAGGTGTCGAGGGCGTCGGAGAGGGAGACCACTTCGGCGGGGTCGGTGCCCTCGACGGCGGCGGCGAGCCGCTCGTCGGCGTCGGCTTCGGCGGGGTCCTGACCGGAGGACTGCCGGTGGACGAGGAGGCGGGCGCGGCGGCCGAGGAGTGCCAGGTCGCGGGGTCCGATCCGCCATCGCGGGCCGGTGAGGAGCCGGACGAGCGACGCGTTGGCGCCCGGGTCCTGGAGGACTTCGCAGACGGCGACGAGGTCGGCGACCTCGGGGAGGTGCAGGAGTCCGGAGAGCCCGACGACTTCGACGGGGACGTCCCGGGCGACGAGGGCGCCCTGGATCTCGGGGAAGTCGCCGGCGGTACGGCACAGGACGGCGATCTCACCGGGCGCGGTGCCGGTGCGGACGAGGTGGGCGACGGAGTCGGCGATCCAGTCGATCTCCTCGGCGTGGGTGGGCAGCAGGGCGATCCGTACACCGCCGTCGTGCTCGGCGCCGGGCGCGGGGCGCAGCGCCTCGACGCCCGCGTGGCGGGCGCGCAGGGGGGCGGCGAGGCCGTTGGCGAGCCGCAGCAGCCTGCCGCCGCTGCGGCGGTTCTCGCTCAGGGCGTAGCGGGTGGCGGGGCGGCCGTCGCGGTGGGGGAAGTGTTCGGGGAAGTCGTCGAGGTTGGCGACGGAGGCGCCGCGCCAGCCGTAGATGGCCTGGCAGGGGTCGCCGACGGCGGTCACGGCGTGGCCCGTGCCGCGGCCGAAGAGTCCGGACAGCAGGATCCGCTGGGCGACGGAGGTGTCCTGGTACTCGTCGAGGAGGACGACTTTGAACTCGTCCCGCAGGATCCGTCCCGTCTCGGGCCGGGTGAGGGCCAGCTCGGCGGAGAGGGCGATCTGGTCGCCGAAGTCGAGCAGCTCGCGGGAGCGTTTGGCCGCGCGGTAGCGGGTGGTCAGTTCGAGCAGCTCGCGGCGGGCGGCGACGGTTTCGGGGATCTTCCGGAGTTCGGCGTTGCCGAGGCGGGTGTCGTCGAGGGCGTGCCGCAGCCCGGTGTCGTACGCGGCGAGCCGCTCGGGCTCCACGAGGTGTTCCGACAGTTCGGCGTCGAGGGCGAGCAGATCGCCGACGAGGGTGGGAAAGGAGCGGGTGAGCGCGGGGTACGGCCCCGGGGCCTCCCGGAGCACACGGGCCGCGAGCTGATAGCGGGTGGCGTCGGCGAGGAGCCGGGCGGTCGGTTCGAGGCCGATCCGCAGGCCGTGGTCGGTGAGGAGCTGCCCGGCGAAGGCGTGGTAGGTGGAGATCCGGGGCTCGCCCGGGGGGTTGTCCGGGTCGATCAGGTCGGGATCGGTGACCCCGGCGCGGACGAGGGCGGTACGGACGCGTTCGGCGAGCTCCCCGGCGGCCTTGTTGGTGAAGGTGAGCCCGAGGACTTCCTGGGGGGCGACCCGGCCGGTGCCGACGAGCCAGACGACGCGGGCGGCCATGACGGTCGTCTTCCCGGACCCGGCTCCGGCGACGACGACCTGCGGGGCGGGCGGCGCGGTGATGCACGCCGTCTGCTCCGGGGTGAAGGGGATCCCGAGCAGCTCCTTGAGCTGCTCGGGGTCGTCGATCCGAGCGCGTTCCATGCTCCGAGGCTACGACCCCCCTCTGACAGCCCCCGCGTCCCCTCCGGGCGGGGTCGTGGATCGACCGACTCGCGGGGGAGCGACCTCCCCCGCGGCGGGCAACGGGCAGCGGCTAGTCGATGACGTGCCTGCCCTCCGGGCGG
Organism: Streptomyces sp. NPDC059248; assembly: GCF_042753905.1. Taxonomy (NCBI): domain Bacteria; kingdom Bacillati; phylum Actinomycetota; class Actinomycetes; order Kitasatosporales; family Streptomycetaceae; genus Streptomyces; species Streptomyces sp. NPDC059248. Next base: position 52,161 of record NZ_JBHYZV010000034.1, read on the forward strand.
GCGCTGCAGGAGGAGCGGAACGCGCAGTTCGCGCACTGTGTGCCCGTGGTGGGGGTGAAGCGTTCGTCGAGGACGCGGCCCGCCGCCGTGGCGAGCAGGTCGCCGACCCATTCGCCTTCCAGCGGCTCCTGCGCCTGGACCCGGGGCAGCTCGTCGCCGCCCTCCTTGCGCGGCGCGGGCTGTCGCAGCTGGACGAGTTCGGCGCCGCCGGGTACGGGCCGGTCGCCGTCGCCGCCCGCGAAGGGCTCGTCGAGCGCGCCCTCCCGTACCGCCAGCTGGTAGACGGCGAGCTGGGGGTGGCGGGCGACCTCGTCCCCGGTGGGGGCCTGTTTGCCGGTCTTGAAGTCGACGACGTACGCCCGCCCGTCCGCGTCCTTCTCGACGCGGTCCATGGAGCCCCGGATCCGTACCTCGTACTCCCCCGCTTCCAGGACGACGTCGAACGCGTGCTCGGTGGCCGCGGGAATCCGGCCGCCGCGGTCCATCACATGCCAGCGGAGGAAGCGTTCCAGTGCCACCCGGGCCTGGTGTTTCTCCTGCTCGGACTTCCACGGCGCGTCGAAGGCGAGGGCGCCCCACACCGAGTCGAGGCGTTCCATCAGGACGGCGAGGTCGGCGGGGGTGCGGCCGGATGCGACCTCGTCGGCGAGGACGTGGATCACATTGCCGAACCCCTGCGCGGAGGTGGCGGGCGCGTCGGCCCGTACCTCCCGTCCCAGGAACCACTGGAGGGCGCACGCGTTGGCGAGCTGGTCGAGCGCGCTCCCGGAGAGGGCGACGGGGCGGGAGGCGTCCCGCAGGGGGGTGGTGCTGTGGGTGGGCTCGTACAGGCCCCACCAGCGGTCGGGGTGTGCGGCGGGTACGAGGGGGGTGCCCTCGTCGTCGCGGAGGGTGGCGAGCCGGGCCAGCCGGCGGGCGGCGGCGTCGCGGAGCGCGGGTGTCGCCGCGGGGTCGACGGTGGTGGCCCGCAACTCCGCGACGAGCGCGGAGACGGCGAGGGGGCGCCGGGGGCGGCCCGCGACGGCGACCGGTTCGACGCCGAGTTCGGTGAGGAAGCGGGACGGCTGATCACCGTCGTCGGCGGGGGCCCGGACGGCGGTGACGACGAGCCGGTCGCGGGCGCGGGTGGCGGCGACGTAGAAGAGGCGGCGCTCCTCGGCGAGGAGCGCGCCGGGGGTGAGGGGCTCGGCGAGCCCGTCGCGGCCGATGCGGTCGGCTTCCAGGAGGGAGCCGCGGCGGCGGAGGTCGGGCCAGAGGCCCTCCTGTACTCCGGCGACCACGACGAGCCCCCATTCCAGGCCCTTGGAGCGGTGGGCCGTCATGAGCCGTACCGCGTCGGGGCGGGTCTCGCGCGCGGACAGGGTGTCCGCGGCGATGTCCTGTGCCTCGATCTCCTCGATGAAGTTGAGCGCGCCCCGTCCACCGGTGCGCTCCTCGGCGCGGGCCGCAGTGTCGAAGAGGGCGCATACGGCGTCGAGGTCGCGGTCGGCGTTGCGCCCGGCCGCGCCGCCGCGCAGGACCGCGTTCTCCAGGCGCTGGGGCCAGTACGTGCCGTTCCACAGCTCCCACAGGGCGTCCTCGGCGGTGCCGCCGCCGTCGAGGACGGCCCGGGTTCTGGCCAGCAGGAGGCCCAGTTCACGGGCGCGGCGGGCATAGCCGGGGTCGTGGACGACCAGCCGTTCCGGTTCGGCGACGGCGCGGGCGATGAGCAGGTCGGAGGGTGGCGGCAGCCGGTTCCCGGCGGCGCGTTCCTCGTCGCGCAGGGCGCGGCCGAGCCGCCGCAGGTCGGCGGCGTCCATCCCGCCGAGGGGGGAGGTGAGGAGGGTGAGGGCGGTCTCGGTGTCGAGCGGGGAGATCGCGGTGGTGTGCTCCGGCACGTCCCCGGAGGTGTCCGGCCCGCCACCCTCCACGTCCACGTCCACGTCGCCGTCGCCGGTACCGGCCGCCACCGCGCCATCCTCGTCGGCATCGGCGACACCGTCCCCGTCCGCGTCCGCGTCTCCGTCCCCGTCCGCGTCCCCGTCCGCGATCGGCGTCGCGACCGCCCGCAGGGCCGTGAGCAGGGGCGCGACCGCGGGTTCATGGCGCAGGGGCACATCGGCGCCGTCGATCTCCAGCGGGACCCCGGCCGAGGTCAGGGCGCGCCGGACCGCCGGTATGGTCCGGCTGCCCGCCCTGACGAGGACCGCCATGTCGTGCCAGGGGACGCCGTCCTCCAGATGCGCCCGGCGCAGGACGTCGGCGATGTTGTCCAGTTCGGCGGAGGACGTGGGATAGGTATACGCCTCGACCGCGCCGCCCTCCCGGACGGCGGCCAGCTCGCGGTGGGCCCGGACCTTGTCGGCGGGCAGCCGGGTGAGGGGCATCCGGCGGGTCAGCAGACGGGTGGCGGCCAGCAGCGCGTCGCCGCTGCGGCGGGAGGTGGTGAGCACGGCGACGCCCGCGGGGGTGCCGTCGGTGTGCGGGAAGGCGGTCGGGAAGTCGAGGATGCCGTTCACGTCCGCGCCCCGGAAGGCGTAGATGGACTGGTCGGGGTCGCCGAAGGCGACCAGGGTCCGGCCGCCGCCCGCCAGCGCCCGCAGCAGCCGCACCTGGGACGGGTCGGTGTCCTGGTACTCGTCGACGAACACCGCGTCGTAGGGGAAGTCGTGCGGGAAGCTCCGCGCGGGCGCGGTCCGCTCGGCGAGGAGGACGGCCCGGTGGACCAGCTCCGCGTAGTCGAGGACGCCCTGCATGTCGAGGACGTCGAGGTATTCGGCGAGGAAGGACGCGGCGGCCCGCCAGTCGCGCCGGCCGGTGCGGTCGGCGAACCGCTTCAGCGCGGCGGGGTCGAGGCCCAGCTCCCGGCTGCGGGCCAGCACGGCGCGTACCTCGTCGGCGAAGCCGCGGGTGGTGAGGCAGGCCCTCAGCTCGTCGGGCCACTCGTCGCGGGCCAGCCCGTCGGCCTGGAGGCCGATATGGCCCGCGAGCAGTTCGCGTACGGCGACGTCCTGCTCGGGCCCCGAGAGCAGCCGCAGCGGCTCGGCGAAGTGGTCGGCGTCCTGATGGGCGCGGATCAGGGCGTAACAGAAGGAGTGGAACGTCGTCGCCCGGGGGCCGTGGGCGCCGCCGAGGCGTACGGCCATACGGTCGCAGAGTTCGACCGCGGCCTTCCGGCTGAAGGTGAGGACGAGGATCCGCTCGGGGTCGGTGCCCGCCGCGATCCGGGCGGCCACGGCCTCGACGAGGGTGGTGGTCTTACCGGTACCGGGGCCCGCGAGGACGAGCAGGGGGCCGTGGCCGTGGTCAACCACGGCGCGCTGCGCGGCGTCAAGGAGGGGGGGATCCGTCGTTCCCGGCGGGGTGCGCACCAGCCGGTACGCGTTCGGGTTCCGGCCTCCGCGCCCCGGAGCAGGGCGTGCTGAAGCCCCGTACCGCGCCGATCGCGGATACGGCGTACGCCCGGTGGTGGAGGAGGAACTCACGTGGATCGCCGGTCCTGGTGGGTGTGGTGGTGCTGATGGAGCGGGCGGGGCCGAAGCCACGCGCTGATGACGCTACCCCGCTGTCCGGGGGTGTCGCGAAGTCCGCGGGGGCGGTGGGCGCCGGGGCTCCGGAGGCCGGGTCCGTACACCGCCGGGCCGCCGCCGGGGCGGGTGTCCGCAGGGCCGCCCGCGAGACCGTCCGTAACGCCGTCCGGCCCGCGCGGACTTCACGACGGCCCGGCGGCGTACGGCCCCGGTGCGAGGACGCCCGGGGCCGGGGAGCCCGTATCACCGGATCCGGCGCGGGGATATCCGCGCCGGCGGGGACCGGGGCACCACGGACAGGGGCCCCGGCTTCCGCCGGTCGGACGCCCCCCACGCCCCCGGGTGACGGAAGCGCGCCGGGCGACGGCGGCACCTGCGCCCGTCGGCCGTCAGCCGCCGGTGTCGCCGGTATCGCCGGTATCGCCTTCGCCGTCGGAGCCGCCGTCCCCGCCATCACTGCCGTCCCATCGCGCCCGCCGCATGTCGATCCTCGGTATGCGGCCGTCCGCGCTCGCGGGCGCGAGCCGCAGCGGGGTCCCTTCGGCGCGGTAGTGCCCGAGGGCTTCCACCTCGTGTCCCGGCAGCACGGTGCCGTCCGAGCGCACCACTCGCCACCAGGGCACGGCACCGCCGAACAGCGCCATGACCCGGCCGACCTGGCGCGGCCCGCCCTCACCGAGCCACTCGGCGATATCGCCGTACGTCATCACCCGGCCGGGCGGGATCCGCTCGGTGACGTCGAGCACCCGCTCCGCGTAGTCCGGGATCTCCACGACCTCTTCCATCCCGCCATCCTGCCCCACCCCACCGACAAGCAGCCGACAAGCGGCTGCCAAGCCGCAGGCCCCTGTGGACAACCCCGCCGCCCCCGCCAACCCTGTGCGCGGGAAGGCGCGGGCCGTCAGGATGGACGGACCGCGGCACGGACCGGAGAGCCGCGGCAGATATGTACGACACGGGGCGAAAAGGGTGACCATGACCGACTCATCGCGAACTATTGCGCAGGTCACGCCCGTGCGAGCCCCCCTGATGGCCTTCTCGGGCGCCCGGTCGTGCCACCATCGTGCGCGGGCGCTGACGGGTGACGCGTGACCGAGAGGAAACCGGGACGGCGGGGAAGGGAGCGGGGTGTGCGGCCTGGCGCAGCGGCTGACGCCTTCGATACCGGGGTGCCCGGAGAACCGGATACCCCCGACACTCCCGATACCCCCTACAACAAGGACGTAGAGCCGATCGAGGACATGACACAGGCAGGTGACGGCGCCGGTACCGCCGACGGTGGTGCCGGCGGCGGCCGTCGGCGTGCCCGCGCCCGGTCCGGCGGCAGCGGTTCCGGAAACGGCGGTACCACCGGTGCCGCCCGCACCGGCGACGACGACGACCGGGACACCCCGGGCACCGCCGCCGGACAGCCACGGGCGGGAGCGACCGCGGGGGACGCTCCCACCCCGGCCGGCCGGGACGCCGACTCGAAGACCGGCTCGAAGGCCGACCCGGACCACGCCCCGGATCCGGAGCCGGACCCGAAGCCCGACAACGACCCCGACCCGGGTTCGGAGCCCGGCGCCGGGGCCGACCGGGTCTCCGGTGACGAGCCGCTGCTCGCCGCCCGCGTACACCGGCCGTCGGACCTCATGCGTTTCCTCGGCGGCGTCCTCGCGATCGCCGTCCTCCTCGCCATCGCCGCCTTCGCCCAGGGGACGACCACCGGCCTGGAGCACGACATCAGCAAGGGGACCGAACAGGCCCCCGACCTGCTGGTCAAGCTGGCCGGTCTGGTCTCGTCGATCGCGGTCCTCCTCGTCCCCATCGCCTTCGCGATCGAACGGCTGATCAAACGGGACGGGCTGCGGATCGCCGACGGGGTGCTCGCCGCCGTCCTCGCGCACGGGGTCACCCTCGCCACCGACCTCTGGGTCGCCCGGTTGGCCGCCGACAGCATCCAGGAGGCGCTCACCCGTGCCCAGGGCGGCGGTCTGACCGACCCCGTCCACGGCTATCTGGCACCCGTCATCGCCTATATGACCGCCGTCGGCATGGCCCGCAGACCGCGGTGGCGGGTCGTCCTGTGGGTGGTCCTGCTGCTGGACGCCTTCGCGATGCTCGTCGCCGGGTACACCACCCCGTTCTCGATCGTCCTCACCGTCCTCCTCGGCTGGACCGTGGCGTACGGCACGCTGTACGCGGTCGGCTCACCCAATGTGCGGCCCACCGGCCAGACACTGCTGGCGGGTCTGCGCCACGTCGGTTTCCGCCCGGTGACCGCGATGCGCACGGAGGACGTACCCGACGGACCGGACGGCGCGGCCGAGGCGGGCGACCGGGGGCGGCGCTATCTGGTCACCCTGGAGGAGGGGCCACCCCTCGACGTCACCGTCGTCGACCGCGAGCAGCAGGCCCACGGCTTCTTCTACCGGCTGTGGCGGCGGCTCACACTCCGTTCCATCACCACCCGCCGGTCGTCCCTCCAGTCACTGCGCCAGGCGCTGGAGCAGGAGGCCCTGCTGGCGTACGCGGCCATCGCGGCCGGGGCGAACGCGCCCAAGCTGATCGCCACGTCCGAGCTGGGCCCCGACGCCGTGATGCTGGTGTACGAGCACCTCGGCGGCCGGTCCCTGGACGCCATGGAGGACTCCGAGATCACCGACGACGTCGTCTGCGGGGCCTGGCGGCAGGTCAAGGCGCTCCAGTCGCGCCGGATCGCCCACCGCAGGCTGACGGGCGACGCGATCCTGGTGGACCGTACCGGCAAGGTGATCCTCACCGATCTGCGCGGCGGCGAGATCGCGGCGGGCGATCTGGTGCTGCGGATGGACGTGGCCCAGCTGCTCGTCACCATGGGGCTGCGGGTGGGCGCCGAGCGGGCGGTGTCGGGAGCGCTGGAGGTCCTCGGGCCCGACGCGGTCGCGGACTGTCTGCCGCTGCTCCAGCCGATCGCCCTCAGCCGCTCCACCCGGGCGACGCTGCGACGCCTGGCCCGGGAGCGGGCCGAGCGGGAGCGCGAGGCCGTGCTGGAGGCGTCCGCCGCGGCCCGCCGGGCCCGCGCGGAGGCCGCGGCACACCCCCACAACACCCCCGACAGCCCAGGCACGACCACCAACGACACGACCACCACCGGCGCGTCCACGGGAGCCACCACCGCGACGCCCGGAGCCACCACCCGCGACGCAGGACCGCCCGCGTCGGACGGTACCGAACGGGCCCGCGCCCGAACCCGGCACCGCCCGGGACCTGCGGACGGAACCGGCGCGGGCAAGGCGGATCAACGACCCGCCGACGAGGCGCTCGAACCGGTACCGGAGGAGGACCTCCTCACCCAGATCCGCCATCAGGTGCTGCTGATCCGGCCGCAGGCGCCGGTCGAACCGGTCCGGCTGGAGCGCATTCGGCCCAGGACGCTCGTCAGCCTGATCGCGGGCGCCGTCGCCGCGTACTTCCTGCTCTCGCAGATCGCGGGCAACAACCTCGGCGCGGACTTCAGCAGCGCCCACTGGGTGTGGGTGGCGGTGGCCGCCGCGTTCTCCGCCCTCAGCTATCTCGCGGCCGCGATGAGCCTGCTGGGCTTCGTCCCCGAACGGGTGCCGTTCCCCCGCACCGTCCTGGCCCAGGTCGCGGGTTCCTTCGTCAAGATCGTCGCACCGGCGGCGGTCGGCGGGGTGGCGCTGAACACCCGGTTCCTCCAGCGTTCGGGGGTACGTCCCGGGCTCGCGGTGGCCAGTGTGGGCGCAGCGCAGCTCTTCGGGCTCGGGGCGCACATCCTGCTGCTGCTCGCCTTCGGCTATCTCACCGGTACCGAGAAGACCCCGTCGCTCAGCCCGTCCAGAACGGTCATCGCCGGCCTGCTGACGGTCGCGGTGCTGGTGCTGGTCGTGACGGCGATCCCGTTCCTGCGGAAGTTCGTCGCGACCCGGCTGCGGTCGCTGTTCGCCGGGGTCGTACCGCGCATGCTCGACGTCCTCCAGCGGCCGGTGAAACTGCTCACCGGCATCGGCGGCCAGCTCCTGCTGACCTTCGCCTTCGTGATGTGCCTCGACGCGTCGATCCGGGCGTTCAACGACGGCAGCCAGCCATTGAGCTACGCCGCCCTCGCGGTGGTCTTCCTGGCGGGCAACGCCCTGGGGTCGGCGGCGCCGACACCGGGCGGTGTGGGCGCCGTCGAGGGCGCGCTGATCCTCGGTCTCATCGCGGCGGGCGTACCGAAGGACGTGGCGACGGCGGCGGTGCTGCTCTACCGCATCCTGACGCTGTGGCTGCCGGTACTGCCGGGCTGGCTGGCGTTCAGCCATCTGTCGCGCAAGGGCGCCCTGTAACAGGGCCATCGGCCGGGTCCGGCGCGGGGACCCGCACGCGGACCGCGAGAACCCGTATGAGCACCCTCGCGGGGAGCCACGCCGTACCGGGGCGGCGGAACCACCCGAGTGGACCACCGCGGGGGCGGTCCGCCCGCCCGGCGCGCACGATGGCGGCATGCCGACCTCAGCCACCGCCGTACGCGCCGCGGCCATCGCCGCCTCCGTCTCCGTCCTCCTGACCGCGGGCTGCTCCGGCGGCGGAGGGAGCGGGGAGCGGGAACCGGCCGCCGGGACCACCAGTACGGAGTCGGCGGACCCGGCCGACGGATCGGGTACGCCGAGCGCCTCCCGCGCCTCGGCGACGGCGAGCACGTCCCGTACGGCGTCCCCGGCCCTGAGCGGCGAGCTCACCGGCCAGAAGCCGAAGTGGGCCGCGTGCGAGGCGCCGTCGCAGGCCGAGGGCGGCGGAGCGGCGCCTCAGCCCCCTCCCGGCGGCTCCGCCTGGGAGTGCGCCACCATCAAGGCGCCCCTCGACTACGCCGACCCGAACGGGAAGACCATCGATCTGGCGCTCATCAGGGCCCGTGCGACCGACCCGAAGAAACGTATCGGCTCGTTGATCTTCAACTTCGGCGGACCCGGCGGCTCCGGGGTGACGACCCTGCCCGCGGCCGCCACCGACTACGGCGCCCTGAACACCCGGTACGACCTGGTCAGCTTTGATCCGCGCGGGGTGGGCCGCAGCGCGCCCGTGGAGTGCGAGGGCGACGCGAAGCTGGACGCGTTCTACGCCCTCGACGCCACCCCCGACACGGCCGCCGAGGTCACCGCGTACAACGACGGGCTGAAGTCCTACGCGGCCGCCTGCAAACAGCGCTCGGGCCCCGAACTCCCCCATGTGGGCACCGAGAACACGGCCCGTGACCTGGATCTGATGCGCCAGGTACTCGGCGACGACAAGCTGCACTACTTCGGCATCTCCTACGGCACCGAACTGGGCGGCGTCTACGCCCACCTCTTCCCGCAGAAGGTGGGGCGCGCCGTCTTCGACGCGGTCGTGGATCCGACGAAGGACTCCGAGCAGAGCTCCCTCGGCCAGGCGAAGGGCTTCCAGCTCGCCCTCGACAACTTCGCCCGGGACTGCGTGGACCGCGGCGACCAGTGTCTGATCGCCGGTACGACGGTGGCCGAGGTGGAGGGCCAGATCACGGACCTGTTGAAGCGGCTCGACCGGCAGCCGGTCCCGGCGGCGGGCGGCCGGGAGCTGACCCAGACCCAGGCGCTCAACGGCATCGCCCAGTCCCTGTACTCGCAGCAGTTCTGGCCCCTGCTGGAGCAGGGCGTCGACGAGGCGGACGGCGGCGACGGATCGTTGCTGCTCGCCCTCTCCGACGCGATGAACGGCCGGGACGAGAACGGCGAGTACGACAACATGGGCGCCGCGTTCACGGCGATCAGCTGCGTCGACACCGAGGCCCGTTACCCGGTGTCGCAGGTCGAGGCGAAGCTGCCCGCATTCCGCTCGGCATCGCCGGTCTTCGGCGACTACCTGGGCTGGGGCATGCTCGGCTGCACCAACTGGCCCGTGCCCGGCGCCTGGGAGCACCCCGATGTGTCGGCCCCCGGAGCCCCGCCGATCGTGGTGATCGGCAACACCGGCGACCCCGCGACCCCGTACGAGGGCGCGAAGGCGATGGTCGGCGCGCTCGGTCCTGGCGTGGGGGTGGAGATCACGTACGAGGGCCAGGGCCACGGCGCCTACAACGCGAGCAGCACCTGTGTGAAGGGCGCCGTCGACGCCTACCTTCTGGAGGGCCGGGTCCCGGCGTCCGGCACGGTCTGCCGCTGACGTACCGTCGCGTTGTCGGTGGCGGTACATAGGATGGAACGACTGCCGGACGACCGGCCGGACGGCTATCGGATCACCGCCGGACGACCGGCCACCGGCGACCGAAGAACGACGACCGACGACCGACGACCGATCAGGAACATCAGGAACATCGGGAGCACCGGGCCGCGAAGGGCCGGGGCACCCACGGGGGATTCCATCATGCGTCACACACTCATCGGCCCCGGCGCGCGCCGGGCCGCCGCGCTCACGGCCGCGCTGGTGCTGGCGGGGACGGCCGTCGCCTGTACGAAGTCGGAAGGCGCCGGCCCGGCCCCGACCGGGAAGGCCACCGGGACCACCGGAACCGCCGGAGAGTCGGACCCGCCGTCCGGCCGGGCGGGTGGGGCGTCACCGGCACCGACCGGCGACCTGCCGGCCGCGCTCACCGGGCAGAAGCTCGACTGGTCGGCGTGCGACGCCCCGGTCGAGGCCGACGGATCGGAGGCGGAGGAGCCGGGGGCGCCCTGGCGGTGCGCCACGATGAAGGCGCCCCTCGACTACGCGGAGCCGAACGGCGACACCATCGGTATCGCGCTGATCAGGTCGAAGGCGAAGGACGACAAGGGCCGGATCGGTTCCCTGCTGTTCAACTTCGGCGGACCCGGCGGCTCCGGCGTCGCCGGACTGCCCGGCGCCGCCGACGGCTTCACCCGGCTCAACAAGCGTTACGACCTGGTGAGCTTCGACCCGCGCGGGGTCGCGGAGAGCTCCGCCGTCGTCTGCCGCGACCACCGGCAGACCGAGGCCGCCCACCGGGTCGACGCGACTCCGGACACCCCGGCCGAGCAGCGGGCGTACATGGCGTCGGCCGCGTCCTTCGGGGAGGGCTGCGCCCGGCGTTCGGGAAAGGTGCTCCCCCATGTGGGAACGGCCAACGCGGCCCGTGACCTGGATCTGATGCGCCAGGTGCTCGGCGACGACAAGCTCAACTACCTCGGCTTCTCGTACGGCACCGAACTGGGCGGCGTCTACGCGCACCTCTTCCCCGGCAAGGTGGGGCGGCTCGCGATGGACGGGGTCGTCGACCCCACCGCGGACTTCGCGGGCGGCCCGCGGAATCAGGCCCTCGGCTTCCAGCGGGCCCTGGAGAACTACTACGCGAGCCGTGACATCGGCGCCGAAGCGGGCACCGCCCGGACGGTGAAGCTGCTCAAGGGGCTGGACACCCGCCCCCTGCCCGCCGCGGACGGCCGGAAGCTGACCGAGACGATGGCGCTCACCGGCATCATCCAGGCGCTGTACGCCGAGGACTTCTGGCCGTATCTGACGGACGCGCTGACGGCGGCGGAGGGGGGCGACGGCTCCGAACTGCTCGCCCTCGCCGATATGTACACGGGCCGGGACGAGAAGGGCCGTTACACCACCCAGGACCACGCACAGCGCGCGATATCGTGCGCCGACGCCGCCGCCCGCCCCACGACGGCCGAGGTGACCTCCCGCCATCTCGCCGAGTTCACCGAGGTGTCCCCGGTGTTCGGCCCCTATCTGGCCTGGGACGTGGCGGGCTGGTGCGCCGACTGGCCGGTGGACGGCGCGTGGGAGAAGCCGAAGGTGTCGGCGAAGGGCGCCGCCCCGATCCTGGTGGTCGGCACGACGGGCGACCCGGCGACCCCGGTGGAGGGCGCGAAGCGGATGGCGGACGGCCTGGGCACCGGGGTGGGTGTGCTCGTCACCAGCAAGGGCGAGAACCACGGTTCGTACGGCTTCTCGACCTGTGCGACCCGGCTGGTGGACGACTATCTGCTGACGGGGAAGGTCCCGCCGAACGGGACGGTCTGCTCCTCCTGACCCTCCCGGCCTTCCTTACCCTCCTGACCCTCCCGGCCCTCCTGACGGGCCGGGCACGCGAGCGGGCCGGGACGTACGCGGGCGCACCCCGGCAGGCCGGGAAGCGGGGGTACGCGAACGGGCCCGGGCGGCGCGTCGGGGACGCGGCGCCGGGGCCCGGGCGAACACTCGGGGAGCGGGCTCGGTCAGTAGACCGGCTTGTCCGGCTCGATCTGGTGGACCCAGCCGATGACTCCGCCGCCGACGTGGACGGCGTCGGAGAAGCCCGCCGCCTTCAGGACGGCGAGGACTTCCGCACTGCGGACACCCGTCTTGCAGTGCAGGACGATCTTCTTGTCCTGGGGCAGCCCCTGGAGGGCGGTGCCCATCAGGAACTCGTTCTTGGGGATCAGCTTGGCGCCGGGGATCGAGACGATCTCGTACTCGTTGACTTCCCGGACGTCGATGATCTCGATGTTCTCGTTGTCGTCGATCCACTCCTTGAGCTGCTTGGGAGTGATCGTCGAACCGGCCGCCGCCTCCTGCGCCTCCTCCGAGACGACGCCGCAGAACGCCTCGTAGTCGATCAGCTCGGTGACCGTGGGGTTCTCGCCGCAGACGGCGCAGTCCGGGTCCTTGCGCACCTTGACCTGGCGGTACTGCATCTCCAGGGCGTCGTAGATCATCAGCCGTCCGACCAGCGGCTCGCCCACGCCCGCGAGGAGCTTGATCGCCTCGGTGACCTGGATGGAGCCGACGGAGGCGCAGAGCACTCCGAGGACGCCGCCCTCGGCGCAGCTGGGCACCATGCCGGGCGGCGGGGGCTCCGGGTAGAGGCAGCGGTAGCAGGGGCCGTGCTCCGACCAGAAGACGGACGCCTGGCCGTCGAAGCGATAGATCGAGCCCCAGACGTACGGCTTGTCGAGCAGCACACAGGCGTCGTTCACCAGATAGCGGGTGGCGAAGTTGTCCGTGCCGTCGACGATCAGGTCGTACTGGCCGAAGATGTCCAGCACATTGTCGGCTTCGAGCCGCTCCTTGTGCAGCACCACATTCACGTACGGGTTGATACCGAGGACGGAGTCCTTGGCCGACTCGGCCTTGGACCGGCCGATGTCGGCCTGGCTGTGGATGATCTGACGCTGCAGATTCGACTCGTCGACCTCGTCGAACTCGACGATGCCGAGGGTCCCGACACCGGCCGCGGCCAGGTACATCAGGGCGGGGGACCCGAGGCCGCCCGCGCCCACACACAGCACCTTGGCGTTCTTCAGCCGCTTCTGCCCGTCCATCCCGACGTCCGGGATGATCAGGTGGCGGGAGTACCGGCGGACCTCGTCGACGGTGAGCTCAGCGGCTGGCTCGACCAGGGGTGGCAGCGACACGGGGACTCCGATGCGTCGGTAAGTCAGTACGGTTGTTCTCCCGTAACACTGCCACGCACCCTCTCATTCCGAGACACCTGGTCCGATCTGCGAGACAAAATCGTCCCAGTAGCCGGGCAGGCTCTTGAATGCCCCGGAATGTCCATCCGGGTACGCCTCGCCCACCGGACCGTCGCCACCCGCCGGACGGCCGGCCGTACGACCGGCCGTACAACCCGCCGGACGACCGGCCGGGCCGGCTGCCCGGCGGTCGGTGAAGAAGACCGTTCCGGCGCCCTGCCAGCGGGCGATCCGGGCTGCTTCCTCCAGATGTGTACGCGGCACTCCGTGGACGAAGTGCGCGAACCGCCCCGGTGGATGGTCGGCCGTCCACTGCGCCACCTGCGACCAGCGGTAGTCGGCCCAGGAGCCGCAGAAGGTGACGAGCTGGTCGGCGATCTCGGCGTAACCGGGGTGCGGATGCCCGTCGAGCCCCAGGACCAGATGCGGCGCCCCGCCCCTGGCCCGCCCGCCTCCGCTCCGGACCCCGGGGCCGGTCCCGACGACGCAGCCGACGGTGCCGGCGACCACGCGCAGGGCCGCCGTCGTCCGCCGTACGGCCGCAAGACCGTCGCGGTCCGCCGGGCAGCGGTCCAGCAGGAACCCGCCGACCCGGTACCAGCGCGCGTACCGCTCAGCTTCGGCGGCCAGCTCGCCGACGGGCCGGGAGCCGTGGGCGAGGTCGAGCCGCCCCAGGACCCGTACGCCCGCGTTGACCAGCCGCCCGGCGGCGGCCAGGCAGTCGGGGTCGGGGCGGTCCCCGGGGCCGTTGGCCACCGTGAGGCCGACCCAGTCCAGCGGGGTGCCCGGCCGGGTCAGCGCCGTCCACTCGGCGACGGCGAGCAGCGGATGGGCGTACCCGGGCACCCCGATCCGCAGCTCGCCCCACGCCCCGGCCCCAGCCCCGGCCACCCCCGCCGGTCCCGGGGCGCAACGGGTCCCCCGGCGACCGCCGCCGGTCAGATGCGGCATGCCGCCTCCATCCAGATATCGGCGAGCGACTCCTCCAGATTGATCCGGGGCCGCCAGCCGAGCCGGTCGCGGGCGGTCCGGATATCGGCCTGCTGCCAGTTGCCGCAGCCGTCGGGGTACGGGACGGGGGTGGCGCCGAGCTGTTCGAGGACGGATTCGCCGCGCGGCGCCCCGATCCCCGGCCCGCCGAGCGGTCCGTGCCCCGCGGCCCCCGGGTGGCTGCCGGGTCCGCCGTGGCCCGCGGGCCCGCCGAGCCCCGGGTGACCGGCGTGACCGTGGTTGGCCCCGTGCCCCGGGTGACTGCCGAGACCCGCGAGACCGCCGAGGCCACCGGGTCCGCCCCGGCCCGGCGGGATGTCCAGTTCGTGCAGCGCGCCCGCGTAGCCGGCGACCCGGGCGAGGACGGCCGCCGCGTCCCGGAGCCGTACCGCCCGCCCGGTACCGATATTGACCACGCCCTGCGCTGCGGAGAGCGACGCGGCGTGGACCGCGCGGGCCACGTCCCGTACGTCGACGAAGTCGCGCTGCACCCCGAGCCCGCTGAGCTTCAGCTCCCCGTCCCCGGACTGCATCGCCCGTCGCATCGCCTCGGCGAGGCGGCCGAGCGGCGACCCGGCCGGGGTTCCCGGGCCGACCGGGGAGAACACTCTCAGTACGACCGCGTCCAGACCGGAGCCGAGGACCAGCTCCGTCGCGGCCAGTTTGCTCACCCCGTACGGCCCGCCGGGCCGGGGGATCGCGTCCTCGGCGGTCGACGACCCCTGCTGGGAGGGCCCGTACTCGGACGAGCACCCCACCTGCACCAGCCGTGCGCCGCAGCCGCTGCGGCGGAGCGCCTCGCAGACGGTGGCGACCGCGACGGTGTTGTGCCGGGTCAGTTCGCGGGCGCCGCCGCGGGTGGCGCCGGCGCAGTTGATCACGACGCCCGGGTGGACGGCGGTCAGGAACCGGGTGAGCGCGCCGGGGCTGCCGCCCGCGAGGTCGAAACGCACATCGGCGTCGTCGCCGCGTCCGAGGGTCGTGAGATGGACGGCCGGATCGGCGAGCAGCCGGTCGGCGACGAAGCGGCCGAGGAACCCATTGGCGCCGAGCAGCAGCACCCTCATCGCGCGCCCCCGTCCTGACGGCGGGTCCGGGCTGGGGATTGGCGGGTCATGTTCGTGTTTCTCCTTCGGGTGTCGCTGTCGTGGGAGCGACGGCTGATCCGGCGGGAGCCGGTGGTACGGCACGGGCAACGGATACGGTTCGGGGCGCGCGGAGCCGGGGTCCGGGCGCCGGTGATACGGAGCGGGGCGGCCGCGGGCCGGGGCCGCGGGCGCGTGGTGCGGCGTGGTGGGCCGCCGGTCGTCAGGTGTGGGCCGAGGCCCGGGACAGTACGGCGGTGGCCCGGACCAGCAGCCCGGCCGCCGCCGCGCCGCAGACCAGGGCCGCCGTCCCGCCCGGGCCCCACGCGGCCGTCGCCGCGTCGACCGGCCGGGCCGCGGGCCCGAGGCCCGGGAGCCGCCCCGCGAGCAGCAGCAGCGGCGCCAGCGCCTGTCCGGCGCAGGCGGCGGCGAGCCCGGTGACCGCCGCCGCCGGGAAGCCGTGGACCACCAGCAGCCGGGCGGTGAACAGCAGCAGTCCGAGGGCGACGGCCGCGGCGGGCGTACTCCCGTCGCCGACGACGAGCGCCGTCGACCAGGCCAGTACCGCGACGGCGGCCGTACAGCTCGCGGCCACCCCCAGCAGCAGGGGGCGCATCCCGGCCGCGAAGTCGTCGAGCCTGCGGCTGTCCCCGAGCCTGCGCCGGGCGCTCACGGACAGCAGCCGCGCGCACCAGGCGGCGGGCGCCACGGAGAGCGCCAGCGCGATCAGGGGCGCGGGGGTCGGGGCGAGCGCCCCCGTCGGACCGTCCGCGCCGAGCCGTTCCGTCAGCCCTTCCCCGTACGCGGCGAAGCCGAGCAGGACGGCGGTCAGGATCGTGGTGGCCCACGCGGTACGGCCCCGGGCGCCGGTACGGGCGCTCAACGCCCCCCGCCGCAGGGCGAACAGCACGGCACCGGTGACGGCGACCGCGCCCAGCGCGACGACGGCGGTACGGGCGGCGCCGTCGAGGAGCGTCCAGCCGGTGGCCGCGGCGACGGCGGCGGCGCCGGGCAGCAGCGCGCGGGCGGCGCCCCCCTGCGCGCCTCCGGCGGGGGCCGTCCCCGCGGCGGGTTCGGCGGCGCCGTTGCCGGGCACCCGGGCGTACAACTCCTCGGCGAGAGAGAAGACGTCCCGGTGCCGGAAGCGGGCGGCGGTCCGGTCGGTGATCCCGTGGGCTTCGAGCCCGGCGGCGATCTCCAGCGGGTCGACGGCCCGTTCGCACAGGTCCCGGTGGCGGCGGAGCAGCGCCTTCACGGGATCGCCCGCCCCGGCGCGCGCCGGGGCCCCGGCGGCGCTCCCGGGTACGGACGCGGGGTCCGGGCGCGGGCCCGTGTCCGGTCCGGGGTCCGCGGGCCGCCCGGGAGGCTCACCGGCTCCCGGGCCACCGAGCAGGGCATGGGAGCGGGCGTCCCAGCCGCCGGGGCTGACGGGCGGACGAGGCCCGTCCTTGAAGACATCGCCTCCCAGAGGGCCGTCCCCAAGAGGTCCGTCCCTATGAGGTCCGCTCCTCAGCGACCCTTCTTCAACAGGTCCGTCTCCTGGCGGGTGGTGCGAGTGCGCGCCGGGGGGCGCGTACGCCCGCGTGCCCTCGTCATCGGGCGCGGCGGTTACGGGGCGCTGGGCGCCCGCCACCGGCCCGGCGACACGAGATCCGGTCATACGTGCGCCCCTTCCATCGCCGCCGGGACCGCGACCGCGGGAACCCCGTCTCCCCCGACGCCACCTACGGCACCCCGCTCCCAGCTGTCCCAGCGCCCCCAGCTCACGGGGGTGAACACCTCGGCGGGGCGCGCGAACGGCAGTGGATCGCCGCAGGCGCCGAGCGTCTCCCGGTGGACCGGCGAGCACGCGATGACCTCCAGATACAGCGCGTGGAAGGCCGCCGTGTTCCGTTCGGTCGTGAAGAGTTCCAGGGCGCGGGCGCGCGCGGCGGCGCCGAGCCGGGCCGCGCGCTCCGGATCGCCGAGCAGGGCGAGACAGGCGTCGGCGAGTGCGCGCGGACGGCGCGGGGGAACGACGAGACCCGTACCGCCGATCACCTCCACGACCGCGCCCGCGTCCGTCGAGACGGTGGCCCGGCCGCAGAGCATGGCCTCGACGAGGGTGCGCGGAAAGCCCTCGACGGCGCTGGCGGAGACGACGACCGCCCCGGCCGCGCACGCCTCGGCGGCCGTCCGTCCGCCGTGCGCGCCGCACGGGTCGAGGTGTTCGAAGGAGACGAGGTCGTCGCTCGCGGCGCGGATGTCCGCGCCCCCGCCGGGGAAGGCCCCGTCGGAGAAGAGCTGCGCGGCGAGCCACCGGCAGTGGTCGAGGTACGCGGCTTCCTCCTCGCCCCGTACCGCCGCCGTGAAGAGCCGGAGCCGGGCGCGCGGCTCCCGGGCGCGTACCTCCGCGAACGCGTGGAGCAGCCCGACCAGGTCCTTCCCGGGCTCGGCCGGACCCGCCCAGACCAGGGTGTACGGATCACCGGCCGCCGGGGACTCGCCGACGGCGGCGTACTCCTCGGCCGGGACACCGGGGTGGACCGTGCGCAGCTTCGCCGGGTCCGCGCCGCACTTCTGCTGCCAGCGCCGGATATCGGCGTCACCCGGGGTGATCAGCGCCGCCTGGGCGTACACCTCGGCGGTGAGGGCCCGCCGGAAGGCGGTGAGCAGGGCGCGTACCGGCGCGCTCAGCCGGATCCCGGTGGACGCGTCAGCGCCGCGTACGCCGGGGGTACGGCTCCGACCGCTCCCGCCCGGCGAACCGTCGGCGCGCTCCCCGGCACCCCCCGGGCCGCCCGCACCCCTCGGGCCGCCGGTGGCACCCGGGGCACCGGCGGCCGGACCCGGGACACCGCCCGGGAATCCGGTGCCGCCCCGGAGTCCGCCGGCCGCGGCCAGATAGTGGGCGCGCAGTTCGACCCCGTACTCCGTGACCAGCAGCGGTACTCCGCAGAAGCGTTTGGCCAACAGGCCGGGCAGCGCCGTGGTCCCGCCGGAGACGGCATGGCACAGATCGACGGCGCCGAGGCCGTCCGGGCCGTACCAGTCGAAGGAGAGCGGGCGCAGGGCCCGCTCCAACTCCCCGGCGAAAGCAAGGTAGTCGGGGACGGCGGCGGTGTGCACGCTCCGGTGTGCGCCGGGAGCGCGGCAGACGGATTCCACGATCCGCACGGCGCGTTCGGAGCGGAGCGCCCCGGCAAGTCCGCCGTGTTCCCGGGCGAGTTCGGCGAGTCCGTACAGTCCGGCCGCGAAGCCATCGGCGGTACCGGCCGACCCGGTCGCGGCACCACCGGCGCGGACGGCCGTGACCAGGTCCGTGAAGTGCTCGGCGAAGCGCCCGCGGGCGCGGCGGCCGAGGGCGGCGCCGCCGTCGTCGGGCGATCCGGGGGGCGCGATCGTCAGCCGTCGTACGCGGGGCGCGGACGCGGGGAGGCCGGGACGGTGCCCCGCGCCCCCGGATCCGCGGGACGGCGCGGCGTGCGCCCCTTCCCCGGCGGCTCCGGCGTGCGCGGTGTGGTCGGCGTAGACGTACACATCGAACTCGTGCTGAGTGAGCCCGCGCACGAGCCGGTCGCACCAGTCGGCTCCGTCCGGCGTGTACGGACGGCTGTCGTCCGTGAGCAGTCCGATCCGCATGAACGCACCCCCGATCTCCCTTGTCGGCGCCCGCCGTTGAACTCGGCGGCACGCGGCGGAACGACCGTAAGCCGGGGTCACGGGGGTACGACGGACGGTTGTCCGCCGCGCCACCGGAAGGGGTGAATACCCGTGACTTTCCCCGCGCGGTAGCGTTCTGTCGCGCTATGAGTGCACTCTGTCACCGAAGGTGAAGCATGGGCCATGCATTGACCCGCGTCCACGCGTCACCCGGACACGCGAAGGCAGGGCAGGCCGAAGGCGGGGCGAGACGGGACGAGAACGGGCCTGGCGAGCCGGAGGACGAGAAACGGGAGCCGGGAAGCGGGAGGCGGGAGACCTCAGCCCTTCGGGTGAACCCACGGATTGGGCAGGCAGCGGATCCCGTCGATATTGAGGGACTTGGTCTGCTGCTGCATCACCGGGGCGAGCGTGCCCGCCTTGGCGCAGTCGGTATGGCCGTGTCCGAGCCGGTGGCCGACCTCGTGGTTGATGAGCATCTGCCGGTAGGCGAACATCGCGTCCGGCCCGTAGGTATCCGAACCCAGTCCCCACCGATAGGCGTTGATCATCACCCGTTCCGTCAGGGCCGAGTCGCAGCTCACCTTGGAGATGGAGGTGACGAGGTCCGACTTGGCGCACCACACGTCGGTGGTGCCGGGGCTGGCGAGGGTGATCACGAAGTCGGATCGCCCGGAGGAGACCCGTTCGAAGCTCATATCGCCGTCGCCCGCCCAGCTCCGCCGGTCGTTGAGGGTCCGCTGGACGGCCGTGGCGAACAGGACGCCGTCCATCCGGAGCCCCTTCTCGATATCCACCCGGTAGCGGATCACCTTGCCCTTGCCGGGTCCCTTGTCGAAGCCGGGGACGGTCTCGAACGTACCGTCGGCGGTCAGTTCCGGGTCCACCGGGAACTGAGTGGCCATCAACTGCTCGTAGGTGGGGGCCTGGGGCTTGGTATCGCGGACGGGCGGCGGCGGGCGCCGGTCGTCGGAGCGGGAGGCCGCCCCGGTGTCCCCGGCGCGTTCGCCGTCGCTGGTACTCGTACCGGGCCTGCGCTCGTTCTCGGCGGCGACCTGGCCCGCGACGACGACCGCGAGCACGGTGGTCACGGCGGCGGCGGCGATCCCGGTGAGGGTACGGCCCTTGCTGGGGGCGAGGGGACGCCGCGGCTCGGGGACGGGCGCGGGGGCCTCGGGCCCCGCGTCGCGCGCGCCGTCCCGGGGCGGCTCGGTCCCGGAGTCGCGGAGCGCGTTCGGCTCTTCGCCCGCGACGGGCGCGCCGAAGGCGTCGACGAACTCCCGGCGCGGGCCCGGTATCCGGGAGCCGGCCGGCGGCCCTTCGGGTCGGGGCCCCCGCCCCGTGCCCGGCGCGCCACCGGGCCCCGGCACGGAATCCGGCGCAGCGGGCCCCGGAGCGCCGTGCGGCGGTACGGCGGTACCGGCGCCGGTGCCCCAGCCGCCGCCCGCCTCGTGCTGCTCGGGATGGCCGCCCCGGGTGGCCGGGGCGCCGTATCCGGAGGCCGTGTGCTCGGAGCCGTACGCCACGGAGGCATGTCCGGCCGCGCCCTGCGGAACCCGCCCGTGCGGGCCGGGACCGTGCGTGCCGCCCGCGGGGCCCTGCGCGCCGTAGGGGGCCGGGCCCCGGGCGGCGGGTCCCTGGGGGAACTGCCCCTGCGGGAACGGCCGGGCCGCCGGGCCCGCGGGGCCGTGGCCGGGGTGCTGTCCGTGGCCGGAGTGCTGTCCGTGGCCGGAGTGCTGTCCGGGTCCGGAGCCGTGGCTCGGGGTGGGGCCGGTGGGTGTGCCGTAAGAGGGGTACGGGGCGTGGGATCCGGTGTCCTGGAGGCCCGCCGGGCCGTGGCCGGGCGCGCCGCCCGCGTAGTACCCGCCACCGTGGGACCCGTCGGGGGAACCACCGTGCGGGCCGGGGCCGCCGGGTCGGCCGCCGGGCTCGTAGCCGCCGTGCCCGGGGTGGGCGGCGGGCGCGGGGGCCTCCTGGTAGCGGGCCTCGCCCCCGAAGGCGTCACCCGCGGCGGACGCGCCGGACGCCTCCGGCGGTGTGCCCGCGTCCGGGCGCGCCGAACCCGCCCCGGCACCCGAACTCGGTGGGGGCTGCGATCCCTTGGGCACGGGGCCCTTACGGCTGTGTCGTCCCACGGGCCCCGATCAGCTCCTGCCGCAGTCGTCGATCACTTCCCGGATCGCCTGCGCGACCGTCTCCGGGTACTCCATCATCGCCACATGCCCGGCGTCCGGGAGCGTCACCAGCCGTGAGTCCCGGAAGGCGGCGGACGCTCTGCGGGCCATGCGGTACGAGACGAGTCGGTCCCGCCCCCCGTACACCAGCAGCGTCGGCGCGAGCACCCGCTCCGCCTGCCGCCACAGGCCGTGTTGGCCGCCAATGGTGTACGCGTCGACGATACCGCGCGCCGAGCGGGCCATCGCGTCCCAGAAGTACGGCAGCCGCATCCGCCGTTCCATCTCGGCCACCGCGTGCCCGAAGGCCTCCTCCGAAACCCTGCCGGGATCGCCGTAGCAGAGCGCGATGACGCCCCGGGTCCTGCGCTCGGCGGGCCAGTCCCGGGAGGCGCGGGCGAAGAGACCGGGGACACCGGGCAGGGCGAGCAGCGCGGTGGGGACGGCGGTCCGCTGGACCCGCAGCTCGGGCAGGGCCGGGGAGATCAGGCTCAGGGTGCGGACCAGATCGGGGCGTACGGCGGCGACCCGGGTGGCGACGGCCCCGCCGAGGGAGTTGCCGATCAGATGGACCGGTCCGCGCCCGGCGGCTTCCAGATAGCGGATGACGGCACGCGCGTGCCCGGTGAGGGAGTAGTTGCCGTCGTCGGGCGGCGGGGAGTCGCCGAAGCCGGGCAGGTCGACCGCCTCGCCGTCCACGGCGTCCGCCAGCAGCGGCATCAGGGCCGACCAGTTCTGGGAGGAGCCGCCGAGGCCGTGGACGTAGAGCGCGGGGGGCAGTCCGGCGCGCGCCGGGGGCCGGGAGCGGACGTTGAGACTCAGTCCGGGGAGCGCGACGCTGCGCAGCTCCTCACCCTCGGCGACCCGTACGGCGGCGACCTCGGGGACCACGGCGGCGATGAGGGGGGCGCCGGGCAGCTCGGTCGAAGACATGCGGCAATGTTACGAGAGGATCACACCGCGAAACGTGTGTTCGGCGTCACAAGGGGCAGGGGATTGTAGAGCGCCGGGGTTGGCGGGCTCCTGCGCTCGTCAGAACGGATGGACAACAAAACGCCAACGAAACACCAATAAAGGAGGACAATCAGAGGGCGACCGGATGACGAGCGCCCGAGGCTTCCGCTTCCGGAGGAGCGACCGGGAGTTCCCGGACCAGCGCGGACCGGCGCGGACCGGCTCGGACACGCGCGAAATCCAGTTCGGACCAGCGCGGACCGGCCCCGAGGAAGAGGTGTCCCATGGCTGACGTCGACCCCACCGATCCGAACCCGGCCGAGGCCCCGAACAGTGTCGGCGAGACCTCCGCCGGTGAGACGACGGACCCCGCGACGGCGGTCCCGGAGGCGGACGCCGCCGAACAGCACACCGATGTCCGTCCCCTGCACGACGAGGCGCCCCGGATCGACCGCGACCGGGCGACCGAGGCCGACGCCGTGGAGCAGTCGCGCGTGGTCGCCCTCGACGAGGACGACTACCGGTGATCCGGTGCGGACTCGCGGTGACAGGGGACCCGGCGGACGGGGGCGATCCGGTGGCGTGCCCCTCTTTGCCCCCGAATCGGGAGCTACCGCGACTGTCCGGTCCGTGAAATTCTGCGTCCGCGACGCGCGCGGCCGGGTTACCCAAAAGTACGATGGCGGGCGCGGCGACGACCGCGCAGGGAACAATTTTGGGAGGCGGCCGTGACAGCCATCGAGCAGACAGAGGCGGCTCGCCCGCGGGGCACCCGGCTGCCACGCCGAGCCCGCAGAAACCAGCTCCTGGGCGCCGCCCAGGAGGTCTTCGTGGCGCAGGGCTACCACGCGGCGGCGATGGACGACATCGCCGAGCGCGCCGGGGTCAGCAAGCCGGTGCTCTACCAGCACTTTCCCGGGAAGCTCGAACTGTATCTGGCCCTGCTGGACCAGCACTGCGACGCCCTGCTCCAGGCGGTCCGCGCGGCGCTCGCCTCGACCACCGACAACAAGCAGCGGGTCGCGGCCACCATGGACGCCTATGTCGCCTACGTCGAGGACGAGGGCGGGGCCTTCCGGCTGGTCTTCGAGTCCGATCTGACGAACGAGCCCGCGGTGCGCGAGCGCGTGGAGCGGGTGTCGCTCCAGACCGCGGAGGCGATCTCCGCCGTCATCGCCGAGGACACGGATCTGTCCAAGGACGAGTCGATGCTGCTGGCCGTGGGGCTCGGCGGTGTCGCCCAGGTGGTCGCCCGGTACTGGCTCTCCCGGGATACCGGTATCCCGCGGGACCGTGCCGTGGCGCTGCTGTCGTCGCTGGCGTGGCGGGGCATCGCGGGCTTCCCGCTGCACGGCGCGGAGTCGCAGGGCGAGCCGCAGCGCTGATCGGTCCGGGCCGCGACGCCGAAGCGCCGACGCCCGGGATTCCGTGCCGCCCGGGATCCGGGCCCGCCTCTTTGCCCGCCTCCCCATACAGGGCGGACCGTATCGCCGTCCGTACGGACGCCCGCTCCCCCGGGCTCTCCCGAGACCGTTCCGCCGGCTGATCCGCGCCTCCGCCGCCGCCCCGGACGCGCTGTTCGCTGATGGCGTGGTCCCGCGCGTCCGAGCGGGCCCACCGCCGGACTAATGTGTCCTGGGTACGGCGCGGTGATCGCGCAAGGCACTGACCGTTCGGAGGGACATAGCCGTGGAGGTCAAGATCGGCGTACAGCACACGCCCCGGGAGATCGTTCTCGAGAGCGAGCTGACCGCCGACGAGGTCGAGAAGGCCGTGGGCGAGGCGCTGGCGGGCAAGGCGCGGGTACTGAGCCTCACGGACGACAAGGGCCGCAGGATTCTGGTGCCGGCCGACCGGATCGCGTACATCGAGATCGGTGAGCCCGCCGCGCGGCGCGTGGGCTTCGGCGCGCTCTGACCGAACGCGTCGAGCAGGGCCCCGGCGGGCGTCCCGCCGGGGCCCTGCCGTGTCCGCGGCCCGGAACGCCCGGCGGCGGGGAGCCCGCTGCGCCGGAGTGGTTACCGGGCCTCACGGAGGGTTGTTTCCCCCGGCCAGGGGGTAGTACGGGCTGTAACCGCATCCCCCGTTCCGTGTTCGTGAGGTGATCCGCAGTGCTCCTGGCAACGATCGGCTCGGTCCTGCTCGGCCTCGCCCTGTCCTGGGCCGCCGTCCGTCGTCTCGCCGATCGTCTCCCGGAGCGCCGCGCGGTCTTCGTCGCCGGTCCCCTGGGCGCGCTCTTCGGCGCCTATCTGACCCATGTGGCCCTGGGCCCCGGGCACGTCGCGGCACTGCTTCCGGGCGCCGTGCTGGTGGGAGCGGTCACCCTCTCCCTGCTGGTACGCCCGACCCGGCCCCGGCTGCGCGGCCGCGCCCTGCCGTTCTGATCCACCGGACGTTCTGATCCACCGGACCGGCCGGGTCCTCCCGGCCGGGAGGACGCGGCCGGTTCAGGACGCCAGGTCGAGGGCGGCCATCCGCTTGGTGTGGGCCTTGGTGATCCGGGAGAACATCTTGCCGACCTCCGCGAGGTCGAAGCCGTCCGCGACCCCGCCGACCAGCATCGTGGAGAGCGCGTCCCGCTCGGCGACCACCCGCTGGGCCTGCGAAAGCGCCTCGCCCATCAGCCGTCGCGCCCACAGCGCGAGCCGTCCCGCGATCCGCGGGTCGGCGTCGATGGCGGCCCGCACCTTCTCGACGGCGAAGTTGCCGTGGCCGGTGTCGTCGAGGACGGCGAGCACCAGCGCCCGGGTGTCGGAGTCGAGATGGACGGCGACCTCCCGGTAGAAGTCGCTGGCGATCGAGTCGCCGACGTACGCCTTGACGAGCCCCTCCAGCCAGTCCGACGGCGCGGTCTGGTGGTGGAAGTCGTCCAGGGCCTTGGCGAAGGGCTCCATGGCGGCGGTGGAGTCCTCGTCGACGGCCGTCAGCCGGTCCCGCAGCCGCTCGAAGTGGTGGAACTCGGCGGACGCCATCTTCGCCAGCTCGGCCTTGTCGCCGAGGGTCGGCGCCAGCTTGGCGTCGTCGGCGAGGCGCTCGAAGGCGGCCAGCTCGCCGTAGGCCAGCGCGCCCAGCAGATCCACGACGGCCGCGCGGTACTGGGGGTCGGCGGACGCCGTGGCCCAGTCCTGGGCGGCGATCCCGGTGGGCTCCGCGGTCGTCACGGGCTCCGCGGGCTCCGCCGTCGTCGCGGACTCGGCGGTTCGGTCGGGCTCGCCGGGCTCGTCGGGTCCGGGGGCGTGATCAGGCGTCTCCATGAACCGCACAATAGCTCGCCGCGCCCCTCCCGTAAGGGGCCGGTGACCGCCGTTCCGGGTGACCACGGGTCCGTGCGCGGCCCCCGGTCGCCCGGGTACGGCCGCCGGATCCCGGGGCCGCAGGGCCGCCCGTCCGGGTTTCCGTGACATCCGCCAACACACATGCGCGAATCCGGGGTACAGTGGTATGGCGCCTACTGGAGCGTTGTGACAGTTGTGTAGACCATTCGTGGTCGACTGCACGATGATTCGGTGGGCCATCGCAGTGTTTCACTGAGGAATGAAGGTTGCCGACCCTGATCCTCCGGGCTTTTCCAGGTCCGAGGGGGTTTGGTGGCCCTTCTGACCCCATGAGGATGCCCGGTCGGTGGCACGATCGGCTCCGAACCGACCGCCCTCCGCGCGGACCGTGCGCCACTTCGCGTACGACCGCAGACGAGGGGCTCCCTCAGCGGCACGAGCGCTCGAGCGACGGCAGTGGTCCCGCGCCATCGGCCAACCCGCGGCCGGACAGCACCCCGGTGCGACACCCAGGTGCGGTACGACCCCCATCGCTCGCCTCTAGCCGCGTCTCACAGAAGAGGCAACATCCTGACTACGCAGACGACGACTTTCCGGGATCTCGGGATCCTGCCGGAAACCGCCGAGGCTCTCGAAGCCGTCGGCATTCTCAATCCTTTCCCCATCCAGGAGATGACCCTCCCGGTCGCCCTCTCGGGCTCCGATGTCATCGGCCAGGCCAAGACCGGTACGGGCAAGACGCTCGGCTTCGGTCTGCCGCTGCTGGAGCGGGTCACCGTCCCCGCGGACGTGGAGGCGGGCCGGGCCAAGCCCGAGGAGCTCACCGACGCGCCGCAGGCGCTGGTCGTGGTCCCGACCCGGGAACTGTGCACCCAGGTCACCAACGACCTGCTCACCGCAGGCAAGGTCCGTAACGTCCGGGTCCTCGCGATCTACGGCGGCCGGGCCTACGAGCCGCAGGTCGAGGCGCTCAGGAAGGGCGTCGACGTGATCGTCGGCACCCCCGGGCGACTCCTCGACCTGGCCGGACAGAAGAAGCTCGATCTGTCGAAGGTCCGCGCCCTCGTCCTCGACGAGGCCGACGAGATGCTCGACCTGGGCTTCCTCCCCGATGTCGAGAAGATCATCCAGCTGCTGCCGGCCCGCCGGCAGACGATGCTCTTCTCGGCCACGATGCCGGGCGCGGTCATCGGCCTCGCCCGCCGCTATATGTCGCAGCCCACGCATATCCGCGCCACCGCGCCGGACGACGAGGGCGCGACCGTCGCCAACACCACCCAGCGGGTGTACCGCGCGCACTCCATGGACAAGCCGGAGCTGGTCTCCCGGATCCTGCAGGCCAACGGCCGCGGACTGGCGATGATCTTCTGCCGGACGAAGCGGACCGCGGCGGATATCGCCGACCAGCTCGCGCGCCGCGGCTTCGCCTCCGGCGCGGTCCACGGCGACCTGGGCCAGGGCGCCCGCGAGCAGGCCCTGCGGGCCTTCCGCAACGGCAAGGTGGACGTCCTGGTCTGCACCGATGTCGCCGCGCGCGGTATCGATGTCGAGGGCGTCACCCATGTGATCAACTACCAGTCGCCGGAGGACGAGAAGACCTATCTCCACCGGATCGGCCGGACCGGCCGCGCGGGTGCTTCGGGCACCGCGGTGACCCTGGTGGACTGGGACGACATCCCCCGCTGGCAGCTGATCAACAAGGCGCTGGACCTCAAGTTCCCGGACCCCCCGGAGACGTACTCGACCTCCCCGCACCTCTTCGAGGAGCTGGACATCCCGGCCGGCACCAAGGGTGTGCTGCCCCGGGGTGAGCGCACCCGCGCCGGTCTGGCCGCCGAGGAGCTGGAGGACCTGGGCGAGACCGGTGGCCGCGGCCGTCGGCAGTCCGCGCCCGCCGCCGCTCCCGCGCCGGCCGAGCGGCCCGCGCGGACCCGCACCCCGCGTCAGCGCCGCCGTACCCGGTCGGGCACCCCGGCCGACAACGGTGCCGCCGTGGTGGCGCCCGAGCAGAGCCGGACGGACTCCGGCGCCGACGGCGTGGCCACGGAAGCCTCCGCGGTACGGACGCCGAGGCGTCGCCGTCGTACCCGCTCGGGCTCGTCCGACCGCCCGGCCGCGGTGAACGCGGCGACGGCGGTGGAGCCCGAGGCCCCGGCCGCCCCGGTCGTGCCCGAGCAGTCGTCGGCGCCCCGGGTCGAGACGGAGCGGCCCGCCGATGAGGCCGTGAAGTCGCGTCGCCGCCGGACCCGCGCCGCCAAGCCGGTGGAGGCCGGGGAGACGGCCGCGGCCGTCGAGCCGGTCGTCGCGCCTGCCGTCGTGCCGGAGCCCGCGGCCGAGGTCGTCGTGGTCGAGCCCGCCGAGCAGGCCGTGAAGCCGAGGCGGACGCGGACCCGCAAGACCGCCGAGGTCGCGACCGAGGCCGCCGTGGCCGAGGTAGCAGCCGAAACGGCCGAGCCGGTCGAGACGACGGAGAAGCCGAAGCGGACCCGTACCGTCAAGAAGGCCGTCGCCACCGAAGCCCCCCAGGCCGAGGCCGACGCCCCCGCCAAGCC
>NZ_JBHYZV010000035.1:0-18682 GCF_042753905.1 Streptomyces sp. NPDC059248
GCACCCGAGGGTGCGGCGGCCCCGTCGCGTTTCCGGCGGGCCCGTCGATCAGGGCTTGGCCGAAGGCGCGGGCGTCGCGGTCGAGCCGGGCCAGGACGGCTGGGCGGACGGCACGGTCATGCCGCCCTTGAGCGACTCCGCCATCTCGGTCAGCCGGGCCAGCGGAGCCGTACCGGTGACGACCGTGGTCACCCCATCGGCCTTGTCGCGGAGGACCAGGGCGTCGTACTTCTCGCCCTCCCAGCGCTCCCACGCCACCCCGTTGACCAGCTGGGTGCCGCCGGTGTTCACCGCCTTGAGCGTCACCTTCGACACGTACTTGGCGTACGGCTGCGTCGACTGCTCGATCGCGATGTACTCCCGGTCCGGGTCGAGGAAGCCGAGATGCCAGGCCGAGCCCGCGTTCCTGTCGTACCGGACCGAGGTCGGCTTCCAGCCCTGGGACAGCCCCTGGGGCGCCATCAGCGGATAGGGCGCCGCCCGCTGGGCCGTCACCAGCTCCATTCGGTAGTCGACCGGCTTGATCCGGTCCTCGTCGTCGTTCGGGAGGAAGAGATAGATCACCGCGACGACGGCCCCGATGACCGTCATCGACAGCACCATGTCCCGCACCGTCTGTTTGCCTCGCATACCTGCCACGCCCACCATGGTCGCATCCGGGTCGCGCGCTCAAACGTGGGCCCCACTGCTCATTGTGTCGACCTGACGATAGAGTCGAAGCACCCTCATTCCGGCCGTCGCCGTACAGAAAGGTGCGCTCCGATGACCGAGCACAATCTGCCGCCCCATCTGGAGGTCTCCCCCGAGGCCCCCGACCGCAACCTCGCCCTCGAACTCGTCCGGGTCACCGAGGCCGCCGCCATGGCGGCCGGCCGCTGGGTCGGCCGCGGCGACAAGAACGGTGCGGACGGGGCCGCGGTCAAGGCCATGCGCACCCTCGTCCACACCGTCTCGATGAACGGCATCGTCGTGATCGGCGAGGGCGAGAAGGACGAGGCGCCCATGCTCTTCAACGGCGAGCGGATCGGCGACGGCACCGGTGCGGAGTGCGATATCGCCGTCGACCCGATCGACGGGACGACGCTTACCGCCAAGGGCCAGCCGAACGCGATCGCCGTACTCGCGGCGGCCGACCGGGGCGCGATGTTCGACCCCTCGGCCGTCTTCTACATGGACAAGCTCGTCACCGGACCCGAGGCCGCCGACTACGTCGACATCGACGCGCCCGTCCCGGTCAATATCCGCCGGGTGGCGCGGGCCAAGGGCTGTATGCCCGAGGACGTCACCGTCGTCGTCCTGGACCGGCCGCGGCACGAGGGCATCGTCAAGGAGATCCGGGAGACCGGAGCCCGGATCAAGTTCATCTCCGACGGCGACGTGGCCGGGGCGATCATGGCGGTACGGGACGGTACCGGCGTGGATCTCCTGATGGGCATCGGCGGCACCCCCGAGGGCATCATCACCGCCTGTGCGATCAAGTGCCTCGGCGGCACGATCCAGGGCAAGCTCTGGCCCAAGGACGAGGCCGAGCGGCAGCGCGCGCTGGACGCGGGGCACGACCTCGACCGGGTGCTCTCCACGGACGACCTGGTCAGCGGGGACAACGTCTTCTTCGTCGCGACCGGGATCACGGACGGCGAACTGCTGCGCGGGGTGCGCTACCGGGCCGAGACCGCGACCACCCAGTCGCTGGTGATGCGCTCCAAGTCGGGCACCATCCGGCAGATCGACTCGACCCACCGGCTGTCCAAGCTCCGCGCCTACAGCCAGATCGACTTCGACCGCGCGCAGTAGCCCGCGCCCGGTAGCCCGACCCCGGTAATCCGACCCCGTCGCCCGCGCGGTACGCCGTACCGCCCGCGAAGTACCGCCCGCGCACCGACAGCCGCGAAGCGACGGCCGCGAAGTGCCGCCCGAGCCGCCGCCACGACCCAGGATCCCGCCGAACGGCGGGGCCCGGACCGTCGTATCGGCGGCTCAGGCCGCGGTGGTCTTCGCCTCGGCGGCGCGGCGCCTGCGGCGGGCCAGCAGCACCCGGCGCTCGGCCGCGGTCAGTCCGCCCCAGACGCCGTACGGCTCCGGCTGGAGCAGGGCGTGGTCCCGGCACTCGACCATGACGGGGCACCGGGCGCAGACCCGCTTCGCGGCCTCCTCGCGCGAGAGCCGTGCGGCCGTCGGCTCCTTGGAGGGGGCGAAGAACAGGCCGGCCTCGTCCCTCCGGCACACGGCTTCCGCGTGCCAGGGCCCGTCCTGGTCTTCCCTGGCGGGTACCCGCTGGGACGGAACGGCGGCCACCTGCAAGGACTGGTACGGCAGTTGCAGCACGGGTCTACTCCTGACGACGGCTTCGCGAGCGAGAGACGATGCAGCAGTCCCTACCCGCTGTACGCACGCCTATGCACTGAGTGGCACCCGGTTCCGGCGCATACCTCCGCGCACAAGGGGCTCACGGCCGGAAACCGACCCCGGCCCACACCCGCCCGCGTGGCCGTCAGCCGAGGTATTTCCGCAGGCGGTTATGGAGATCGGCGACCCGGCGGCCCCGCTTGGGACGCGCTTCGACATTGCCGAAAAACGAGTATCCGCTCACGATCACCACGGGCGCCTCGGGGTCGGGCGACTCCAGTCCGCGGATCTCGAAGTTCCCGAAGATCCCGCTGCCGTTGCCCCGCAGGGTGATGTTCTCCGGCACCCGTACCTCGACATTGCCGAAGACGGAGGTCGCGTTGATCACCGTGACGCGCTGCTGGAACAGCGCCTCGGTGAGGTCGATCTCGACACTGCCGAAGACCGAGAAGGCGTTGGTCCGCTTCCCGATGCTCCAGCGGCCCTTGCGGACGGTGCTGGAGAACACGGCGACCAGGTTGTCCGCCGGGGCGGCGTCGTCGTCGGGCCCGTAGGCGTACGGGGCGGACGCGCCCGCCGGCGCGGGCGCCGCCGCCGGAAGGTCCTGGACGATGGGCTGCAACTCGCCCAGGGTCTTGGCCCGGTAGACGGCCTCGATGCGCTCGGAGTGCTCCTCCGCGTCCAGCCGGCCCTCGGCCAGCGCGTCCCGGAGGATGTCGGCGATCCGGTCGCGGTCGGCGTCCGAGGCCCGGATCGCGCCGGAGGACCCGACTCCGGAGGAGGAGGGGGTGGCGGGGGCGGGCACGGGACCGGGCGCAGCGGGCGCGGTGGGCTGCTGGAGGTGGTGCTTTTCGAGGTCCACGGTCCCAGGGTAGCGATACGCGATAGATCGCGACCAGGGGCAACACCCCCGGGAGGCCCCGGGTTCCCGCAGGGGACATCCCCTACTGGTTCACCCGCCGGCCGGCCGGCGGTGCCTACTGAGCCTTACCTCACCGGTTCGGCCTTTCGGGCGCGTTCTACCCTGGGGGGCGCCGTCACCTATCGATGTCGTGCATATTGTCCGCAGTGTGAGGAATGGCCGTCATGCCGGAATTCGTGTACTCCGATCTGCTCCCCCTGGGGGAGGACACCACCCCCTACCGTCTGGTGACCTCCGAGGGCGTCTCCACCTTCGAGGCGGACGGGCGTACCTTCCTCAAGGTCGAGCCGGAGGCCCTGCGCCGGCTCGCGGCCGAGGCCATGCACGACATCTCCCACTATCTGCGCCCCGCGCACCTGGCCCAGCTGCGGCGGATCGTGGACGACCCGGAGGCGTCGTCCAATGACAAGTTCGTCGCGCTCGACCTGCTGAAGAACGCCAATATCGCCGCCGCGGGCGTGCTGCCGATGTGCCAGGACACCGGTACGGCGATCGTGATGGGCAAGCGGGGCCAGCACGTCCTCACCGAGGGCCGGGACGAGGAGGCCCTGTCGCGCGGTGTGTACGACGCGTACACCAAGCTCAATCTCCGCTACTCCCAGATGGCTCCACTGACCATGTGGGAGGAGAAGAACACCGGTTCCAACCTGCCCGCGCAGATCGAGCTGTACGCCACCGACGGCGGCGCCTACAAGTTCCTCTTCATGGCCAAGGGCGGCGGCTCCGCCAACAAGTCGTTCCTCTACCAGGAGACCAAGGCGGTCCTCAACGAGGCCGCGATGATGCGGTTCCTGGAGGAGAAGATCCGCTCCCTGGGCACGGCCGCGTGTCCGCCGTACCATCTGGCGATCGTCGTCGGCGGCACCTCCGCCGAGTACGCGCTCAAGACCGCCAAGTACGCCTCCGCGCACTATCTCGACGAGCTGCCCACCGAGGGCTCCCCGACCGGTCACGGCTTCCGGGACCAGGAGCTGGAGCAGAAGGTATTCGAGCTGACGCAGCGGATCGGGATCGGCGCGCAGTTCGGCGGCAAGTACTTCTGCCACGACGTACGGGTGGTCCGGCTGCCCCGGCACGGCGCGTCCCTGCCGGTCGCCATCGCCGTCTCCTGCTCCGCCGACCGGCAGGCGGTCGCGAAGATCACCGCCGAGGGCGTGTTCCTGGAGCAGCTGGAGACCGATCCGGCGCGCTTCCTGCCCGACACCACGCACGAGCAGCTCGACAACGGCGGCGACGTGGTCCGGATCGATCTGAACCGGCCCATGGACGAGGTGCTGGCCGAGCTGACCAAGTACCCGGTCAAGACCCGGCTCTCGCTCACCGGGCCGCTGGTCGTGGCGCGCGACATCGCCCACGCCAAGATCAAGGAGCGGCTCGACGCAGGCGAGGAGATGCCCTCGTATCTGAAGGACCACCCCGTCTACTACGCGGGCCCGGCGAAGACCCCCGAGGGGTACGCCTCCGGCTCCTTCGGGCCCACGACGGCGGGCCGGATGGACTCGTACGTCGAGCAGTTCCAGGCGGCGGGCGGCTCCAAGATCATGCTCGCCAAGGGCAACCGCAGCAAGCAGGTCACCGACGCCTGCGGCGCGCACGGCGGCTTCTATCTGGGGTCCATCGGCGGGCCCGCGGCCCGGCTCGCCCAGGACTGCATCAAGAAGGTGGAGGTCGTGGAGTACGAGGAGCTGGGCATGGAGGCGGTCTGGCGGATCGAGGTGGAGGACTTCCCGGCGTTCGTCGTCGTCGACGACAAGGGGAACGACTTCTTCACCGAGCCCGCGCCCGCGCCGACGTTCACCTCCATCCCGGTACGCGGCCCCGGCCTGGGCTGAAGGACCCGGGCGGGCGAACGGCCCGGGACCGGGCCGGCGGCCCAGGACCGGGCGGCGGACCCCACCGGCGCACAGCCCCGCGCCGGCGCCCGCCCGTCCCCGGGTGCGGTCGCCGGCGCGGGGAGCCGGATCAGGCGAACCGCTGGTTCGCGGCGCCGGTGCAGGGCCTCAGGCGCAGGGGCGCGCGGGACGCCTCTTGGGTCGCGCAGAGCGACGGGGCCGCCGCCGGGCGCAGGGTGCCGTCCGCCGGGGTGAAGCGCTGGTTGGCGGCGCCGGAGCAGTTCCAGACGATCAGCTCGGCGCCCGTACGGTAGTCCGCCCCGGGGACGTCGAGACAGCGGTCCTGGGTGAGCTCGGTATGGACCGAGCCCGCCGCCGGGTCCTGCCACCAGCCCTGGTTCCGTTCGCCGTGGCACTCCCAGCCGAAGACCTTCGTCCCGTTGCGGGTCGTGGACGCCTCGACGTCGACGCACTCACCCGTGGCCTGGTTCCGCAGCGGCTTGTAGGCGTCGTCCCAGGCCAGGTCGCGCAGGACCGGCCGGCCGTCGGAGTTGGACTCGGCGCAGCTGCCCTCCCGCAGGTTCGAGCCGTACATCTGGGTCAGACAGGTGGCGAAGGCGGCGTGGCCCCGGGCGTTGGGGTGGAAGGACTGCCGGGCGGTGTTCTCGTCCGGCGGGACCGGGTTGCCCAGTTCGAGATGGAGTCCGCGGGCCCAGGTGTCCTCCATGCAGACCTCGTGCCCGTGGAAGAGGCGCGAGTTGTCGAGATAGATCGCGCCGGTGGAGCGGGCGGCCTCGCGCATGCCCTTCTCGAAGGCCGGGACGGCGGTGTTGCGGGCCCAGACCGTATCGGCGTCGTACCCCATGCCGCCGCAGATCAGCTTGCCGGGGAACTTCGGGTTGTCCCGGAAGTCGGGGCCGATGGGGCCCGGGTAGCCCATGACGACGAGCTTGTAGTCGCCCTCCGCGTACCCCGCGTCGCGCATCACGGTCCGCAGATCGCGGACGGTCGCCTCGACCTTGGGCACCAGACCGTCGACCCGGGCCTGCCAGCCGGGGCCGTACTTGGGGGCGCACGGTCCCTGGAGGGTGACGTACCGCACCACGCAGTCGGTCATCACGGGGCCGAATTGGAGGTCGTCGTTGGCCCCGGCGACCAGGAGGACCATCTTGATCCGGGTATTGCGGGCCTTGATGGCCAGATTGTCGCTCTGGACCAGCTCGTCGGCGTACTGCCGCTGGCCGCCGATCCGGATATTGCCGGTAAAGGCACCGGAGCAGGCGACGTTGTAGGTGACGTCGGCGGGGATGCCGGTGCGGTGGATCGCGGCGTCGCGCGAGCGGTGGCACCAGTTGGACGGGCCGTCGGTCCCGGCCTCGTAGGGCGTTCCGACGCCCTCGCCGGAGATCTCGCTGTCGCCGAGGGAGATCAGTCCGGTCTTGCGGTCGCCGAGCGGCCGTTCCTGAGCGCTGCCGTACAGCTTGACGGCCTCCGCCGCGCGGATCGCCTCCAGCTCGGGCGTCAGCGGTACGGAGGCGACGGCGGCGGGCGCCCGCTCGCCGGTACGTCCCTGGTCGGCTCCGGCGCTCGGCGCGCTCAGTCCGACGAGTCCGGCCGCGACCGCGGCGACCGCGGCGATCCCGGCACGCAGTCTCCGCGCGGTGGTGCGTTTTCCATACGTCATGTGCGCCTCCCCGGCTCTTGGGTTACCCCGGGTTCTACTGGCAGGTAGCGCTCAGGGGAATAGGCAGAACAAGACAAGTGCTCACCTTTGCAGGAGCCTTGCAGGAGTCCTTCAGGAGGTACACAGCCCATGTCCGCACCGGAAACCGGCGTATCCCACGAGTCCGACTCCCCCGATGGCGCCGGTGGCGGGCGCTATCGCGTCGAGCACGACTCGATGGGCGAGGTCCGTGTCCCGGCCGACGCCAAGTGGCGGGCCCAGACCCAGCGGGCCGTGGCGAACTTCCCGGTCTCCGGGCAGCGTCTGGAGCACTCCCATATCGCGGCCCTGGCCCGGATCAAGGCGGCCGCGGCGACGGTCAACGCCCGGCTGGGGGTGCTGGACGGGGAGATCGCGGCGGCGATCGCCGCGGCGGCGGACGAGGTCGCGGGCGGGCGCTGGGACGACCAGTTCCCGGTGGACGTCTTCCAGACCGGCTCCGGCACCTCGTCCAATATGAACATGAACGAGGTGCTGGCGACCCTCGCCGAGGAGCGGCTGGGCCGTCCGGTCCACCCCAATGACCACGTCAACGCCTCCCAGTCGTCCAACGACGTCTTCCCCTCCTCCATCCACATCGCCGCGACGGCCGCGGTCACCGGGGATCTCGTACCGGCGCTGGAGCGTCTCGCGGGCGCGCTGGAGCGCAAGGCCGAGGAGTTCGCGTTGGTGGTGAAGTCCGGGCGGACCCATCTGATGGACGCCACCCCGGTCACACTCGGCCAGGAGTTCGGCGGGTACGCGGCCCAGGTGCGGTACGGCGTGGAGCGGCTGCGTACGGCGCTGCCCCGGCTGGCCGAGCTGCCGCTGGGCGGTACGGCGGTGGGTACGGGCATCAACACCCCGCCCGGCTTCTCGGCGGCCGTGATCGCGGAGGTCGCGGCGGCGACCGGGCTGCCGCTGACCGAGGCGCGCGACCACTTCGAGGCGCAGGGCGCGCGGGACGGCCTGGTGGAGACCTCGGGGCAGCTGCGGACGGTCGCGGTCTCCCTGACGAAGATCGCGAACGATCTGCGCTGGATGGCGAGCGGCCCCAGGACCGGGCTCGCCGAGATCAATCTGCCCGACCTCCAGCCCGGCTCCTCCATCATGCCGGGCAAGGTGAACCCGGTGGTCCCGGAGGCGGTGCTGATGGTCGCCGCGCAGGTGACGGGGAACGACACCACGGTGGCGGTGGCCGGAGCGGCGGGGAACTTCGAGCTGAACGTGATGCTGCCGGTGATGGCGAAGAACCTGCTGGAGTCGGTACGGCTGCTGGCGGCGGCGTCCCGGCTGCTCGCCGACCGCACCGTCGACGGCATCACGGCCAACGCCGAGCGGGCCCGGGAGTACGCGGAGTCGTCGCCGTCGGTCGTGACACCGCTCAACAAGTACATCGGGTACGAGGAGGCGGCGAAGGTCGCGAAGCGGTCCCTGGCGGAACGGAAGACCATTCGGGACGTGGTGCTGGAGTCGGGGTACGTGGAGCGGGGGGATGTCACGCTGGAGCAGCTGGACGAGGCGCTCGACGTCCTGCGGATGACGCGTCCCTGATCCCGGTGGCCGGATACGGGTGCGGGTCCGGAAGCCGGTCCGGGCCCGGGAGCGGATGCGGGTTGCGTCGCGTTGTGCGGGCCGTTCGCGGCCCGCCGCGCGATCCCTCGCGCCCCGAGATCACCCCCTGCCGGGCCGGGAGTGATCCTAAGATCTGGTCATGACAGGCACGGAGCAGCAGACGAGGGCCGGAGCGGTGCGGCGGTGGCGGGCGGGGGAGCACATCCTCTGGCGGTACCGGGATCACGGCGGGCCCGGCAGGCCCGCCGGGGACGCCGGGGACGCCGGCTTCGCGATCTGCCGGCCGGTGACCGTCGTCCGGGACACCCCGGATCTGCTCGCGGTCTGGCTGGCACCGGGCACGGAGTGCGTACGCCCGGCGCTGGCGGACGGCTCCCGGCTGCACGAGCAGCCGCTGGCCACCCGTTACACGGCCCCTCGTACCGCCGTACGCGACCGCTGGCAGGGCGCCGGGGTGCTCAAGCTGGCCCGGCCCGGCGAGCCCTGGTCGGTCTGGCTCTTCTGGGACGAGGGCTGGGCGTTCCGCAGCTGGTACGTCAACCTGGAGGAGCCCCGCACCCGGTGGAGTGACGGAATCGATTCCGAGGATCACTTTCTGGACATCTCGGTTTTCCCGGACCGCAGTTGGCTCTGGCACGACGAGGACGAGTTCGCCGAGGCCCAGCGCGCGGGCCTGGTGGGGCCGGAGAAGGCCGAACGGATCCGCCGGGCGGGCAGTGCCGCCGAGACGGCCCTGCGGGCCTGGGAGGCGCCCTTCTCGGACGGCTGGGAGAACTGGCGGCCCGACCCCTCGTGGGAGGTGCCGGGGCTGCCCGCGTCCTGGGGGCGCACGCCCGCGCGCGCGGCGTCCTGAGCGGCCCGCCGCGGCACGGCCACGGTGGCGCACGGAGTGGGGCGAAGTTCGAAAGAGGGACGAATGGCCCGCCCGCTCCGCAGATGTGCGGCTCCCTGCCCGGATGTGACCGAGATCGCGTCCGCAATCCGTCCGAGTCCGGTCCGAGAACGTACTCCGGTGCGGAGGACGTCGTGAGACTCTTGATGCGCCCCCAGGGGGCAAACGTAGGATCGTCGTCCACAAGGCTCGCCGTTCTGGGACTGTTCGGCAACCATGGAGCGCAGCGCAGGACCTGACCGTGGGTCATCGGCGTGCCGGCAACCAGTCGACGCGACGGGCACCGTACGTCGGATCAGCATGAGCATGTCGTCACACGCAGCACACACAGCACGAGACGAGTCACTACGAGGGGGTGGAGCCGTGCGGGATCTCTGTCATCCCCCCGGCGTCGCCCGCAGAGCGCGTATACGGCCCCCCGAGGCGTATGCATCGCACACCCGGCCCAGATGGACGGAATCCCACGCGTGACGGAGCAGCCCACCTCCCATGAAGGCCGGCAGCCCTTGGCTGCCCGGCCGCAGGAACGCACCCGGCCGCGGACGGAAGCGGCCGGCGGTACGGCGGTCTCCGCCGCGCTGTCCTCGCCCGTCCCGGCGCCGAACGGCCCGGTCGCCGGGGGTGTGCCGCATCCTCCCGCCGGCCCGGCGACCGCTCCGGGCGGACCCGGGGCGCCCGCCGGCCCCGGCGGTCCCGGCATGCCGCCAGGTTCGCCCGATCCCGCGGGTGCCGCCCGGCGCGAAGGCGACCGGCTGCGTTTCGTGGGCGCGGCGACCCGCCGGATCGCCCGCGGTATAGACATCGACGAGATCGTGCTGGGGCTCTGCCGGGCGACGGTGCCCACGTTCTCCGACGCGATCCTCGTCTATCTGCGCGACCCGCTGCCCGTCGGCGACGAGCGCCCGGTCTCCCCCTTCATCCTCCGGCTGCGCCGCACGGACCGGCTGCGTTTAGCTGAAGACGGTGCCGACTTCGGTGGTACGGGCCTGCTGCCCGTCATCGATCAGCACAACGAACTCACCCCGGCGGCCGAGCACTGCGAGGTCCGCTCCGGCGGCGCGCTCTCGGAGGTACTCCGCGGGGTACGGCCCGTCTTCGGCGACTCGGCGGCGGCCCGCGCCGCGCTGCCCGAGCTGCTGGGCGCGGACCGTACCGTGCCCAACGGCCACCGGGCGATCCTGGCCCCGCTGCGCGGGCGGCGCCGGGTGATCGGCGCCGCGGTCTTCCTGCGCCGTCCCGACCGGCCCGCCTTCGAGCCGAACGACCTCCTGGTCGCCGCCCAGCTCGCCACGCATACGGCGCTGGGCATCGACAAGGCGGTGCTGTACGGCCGGGAGGCGTATATCGCGGACGAGCTCCAGCGGACCATGCTGCCGGACTCCCTGCCCCAGCCGACCGGCGTCAAGCTGGCCTCGCGCTATCTGCCCGCGGCCGAGACGGCGCGGGTCGGCGGCGACTGGTACGACGCGATCCCGCTGCCCGGCAGCCGTGTCGCGCTCGTCGTCGGGGACGTCATGGGTCACTCCATGACCTCGGCCGCGATCATGGGCCAGCTGCGGACGACGGCCCAGACCCTGGCCGGTCTGGA
Organism: Streptomyces sp. NPDC059248; assembly: GCF_042753905.1. Lineage (NCBI taxonomy): Bacteria > Bacillati > Actinomycetota > Actinomycetes > Kitasatosporales > Streptomycetaceae > Streptomyces > Streptomyces sp. NPDC059248. The sequence goes on from NZ_JBHYZV010000035.1 coordinate 10,858, forward strand.
TCTGCCGCCGCAGGAGGTCCTGCACCACCTCGACGAGCAGGCCCAGCGGCTCGGTACGGACCGGATGGCGACCTGCATGTACGCGGTGTACGACCCGGTCTCGCACCGGATCACCATCGCCAACGCGGGCCACCCGCCGCCCATCCTGCTCCATCTGGGCGGCCGGGCCGAGGTGCTCAGGGTCCCCTCCGGCGCGCCGATCGGCGTCGGCGGGGTGGACTTCGAGGCGGTGGAGCTGGACGCCCCGGCCGGGGCCACCCTGCTGCTGTACACCGACGGCCTGGTGGAGTCCCGGCTGCGGGACGTCTGGACCGGGATCGAGCAGCTGCGGGAGCGGCTGCACGCCACCGCCCAGCTCACCGGATCGGACCACGCACCGCCGCTGGAGGCGCTCTGCGACGACGTCCTCGACATGCTGGGACCCGGTGACCGGGACGACGACATCGCCCTGCTCGCGGCCCGCTTCGACGGGATCGCGCCCAGCGACGTCGCCTACTGGTTCCTGGAACCGGAGGACGCCGCCCCGGGCCGGGCCCGGCGCCTCGCCCGGCGTGCCCTGACCCGTTGGGGCCTCGAAGAGCTGTCGGACTCGGTGGAACTGCTGGTGAGTGAGGTGGTGACCAACGCGGTCCGGTACGCGGAGCGCCCGGTCACGCTGCGGTTGCTGCGGACGGATGTCCTGCGGTGCGAGGTCGGCGACGACTCGCCGCAGCTCCCCCGGCAGCGCAAGGCCCGGGACACCGACGAGGGCGGACGCGGGCTGTTCCTGGTGAACCGCCTGGCCAGGAGGTGGGGTGCCACCCGGCTCTCCGGCGGCAAGGTGGTCTGGTTCGAGCTGCCCACCCGTCTCTGACGGGGGGCGGCGGCGGGTACGGAGAGTCACGACCCCGCCCGGGTACGCCCGGGCGGGGGCACGGAGACGGCGACCGGTTGCCGACATGGTGTCGGCGTCGTGTACTGGGGTACACGGCGGCCGTAGCGACCCAGCCATGTCTCCCGACGGGAGTACGTTCGTGACCGACACCCCCTACACCACCAACAACGCCGGTATTCCGGTGGAGAGCGACGAGCATTCGCTCACCATCGGCTCCGACGGCCCGGTCCTGCTCCAGGATCACTATCTGATCGAGAAGATGGCCCAGTTCAACCGGGAACGGGTCCCCGAGCGGGTGGTGCACGCCAAGGGATCCGGCGCGTACGGCTTCTTCGAGGTGACGAACGACGTCAGCCAGTTCACCAAGGCGGACGTCTTCCAGCCCGGGAAGCGCACCGAGATGCTGGCCCGGTTCTCGACCGTCGCCGGTGAGCAGGGCTCGCCCGACACCTGGCGCGACCCGCGCGGGTTCGCCCTGAAGTTCTACACCGAGCACGGCAACTACGACATGGTCGGCAACAACACGCCGGTCTTCTTCGTCCGCGACTCGCAGAAGTTCCAGGACTTCATCCGCTCGCAGAAGCGCCATCCGGCGACCGGGCTGCGCGACAACGACATGCAGTGGGACTTCTGGACCCTCTCCCCCGAGACGGCGCACCAGGTGACCTGGCTGATGGGCGACCGCGGCGTCCCGAAGTCGTACCGCTTCATGAACGGCTACAGCTCCCACACCTATATGTGGGTCAACGCCGGCGGCGAGCGGTTCTGGGTGAAGTACCACTTCAAGACCGACCAGGGGGTGGACTTCTTCACCCAGGCCGAGGCGGACGAGCTGGCCGGGTCGGACGCGGACCGGCACCGCCGGGATCTGCACGAGGCGATCGAGTCCGGGAACGCCCCGAGCTGGACGCTGTACATGCAGATCATGCCGTTCGACGACGCGCCGGACTACCGCTTCAACCCCTTCGACCTGACGAAGGTGTGGCCGCACGGCGACTATCCGCTGATCGAGGTCGGCCGGATGGTGCTGAACCGCAATCCGGACGACTTCTTCGTCCATATCGAGCAGGCCGCGTTCGAGCCGTCGAACCTGGTCCCCGGCATCGGTCCGTCGCCGGACAAGATGCTGCTGGGCCGGCTGTTCTCCTATCCGGACACCCATCGGTACCGGATCGGCCCGAATTACGCCCAGCTCCCGCCGAACCGGCCGCATTCGGTGGTCAACTCGTACGCCAAGGACGGCCCGATGCGGTACGAGCCGGCCAACACGGCCCGGCCGTACGCGCCGAACTCGTACGGCGGCCCCGCCGCGGACACCGCGCGGTTCGGCGAGATCGCGGGCTGGGCGAGCGCGGGCGAGATGGTCCGGGAGGCGTACGCGCTGCACCGGGAGGACGACGACTGGGGCCAGGCGGGCACGCTGGTCCGGGAGGTCCTCGACGACGCGGCCCGGGACCGGCTGGTGTCGAACATCTCCGGGCATCTGCTGCAGGGCGTCTCCCGGCCGGTGCTGGAGCGGGCGTTCCAGTACTGGCGGAACGTCGACCAGAAGATCGGCGACCGGGTCGCGGAGGCGGTCGGCAACGCCTGACCGTCGAGGACGGGGTCAGGAGTTCGGCGGTCTGACCGGGCGGGTGCCGGGGTCACCGGGGTTGGGAGGCTGTTCTCCCCCGGGGTCGCCGGGGCCGCCCGGTTCACCCGGTCCCTGGGGGTCGCTGGGCGACGGCGACGGGGTCACCGGCCGGGTGCTCTGCGACGGCGACGGGGCGGGGTCGACCGGCGACTGCGACGTACGGGACGGGGTCGGCTCCGGCTCCCGGGCCGACTCCTCGGCGCTGGGCGTCGGCGAGGGCTCGGGCGACGCGGACGGCGACGGCGCGGGCTCGCCGCGGGCCGGGTCGTCGACCTTCAGATCGAACCGCTCACGGGACTCGGCGGCGCCGAGCGCCTCGGAGGTGTACGCCTTCCAGATCTTGGCCGGGACGCCGCCGCCGTTGGCACGGCCCGGGTTGATGGCGTCGGTGAGGGTCTCCTGGCCGGTGCCGTCGGGCTTCTCGCCGAAGAGTCCGACGGCGGTCACCAGGGTCGGGGTGTAGCCGACGAACCAGGCCGAGCGGTTGTTCTCGGAGGTACCGGTCTTGCCCGCCGCGTCGTACGAGCCCCCGGCGCGCCGTCCGGAGCCGTCCTCGACGACGCCCTCCATGGAGGCGGTGACGGTGTCGGCGGTACCGCGGGAGATCACCTGCTCGCCGATCGGGTCCTTCAGCTGCGCCTTGCGGGCCCGGTGCTCGGCGGAGGCCACGATGGACGGGGTGACCTTCTTGCCGTGGTTGTCGAAGGTGGCGTAGACCCCGGCCATGTCCCAGGTGGAGGCGAGCATTGTGCCGAGGGACATGGCGGGCGCGATCGGCCAGCCGTCGCCGTCGCGCAACCCCAGGTCGAGGGCGGTGTCCTTGGTCTTGTCCGGGCCGACGTCCACGATCATCTGGGCGTAGACCGAGTTCACCGAGTGATTGGTGGCCTTCTGAACGGTGATCCGTTCGCCCCAGTTCCGGTTGTCCTCGTTCTGCGGGTTGAACGGGGTGTCGCCGCCGACAACCCGGCGCTTGCTGGTGCCGTCGTAGATCGCGTTGAGCCCGATCGGTTCGCCGCCCTGGGTCACGGCCTCGTTCTCCAGGGCGGAGGCGAGGACGACGGGCTTGAAGGTCGACGCGGGCTGGTAGTCGCGGCGGGTGGCGTTGGAGAGCCAGTGCTCGGTGGCCCCGACCCCGCCGTACAGGGCGACGACCTTGCCGGTCCTCGCCTCGACGGAGGTGGCCCCGGCCTGCACGGTGGCGGCCCGCTTGTTCTTCTCGCGGTCGAGCTTGGACTCCAGCTCCTTCGCGACCGCCGCCTCCAGCTCCTTCTGCTTCTCCCGGTCGATGTTGAGGGTGATCGTCCAGCCGCCGGCCTTGATGTCCTCCTCGTCGACGCCCTGCCGGGCGAGTTCGGCGTTGGCCGCCTCGACGAGATAGCCGGTCTGGCCCTCCATCCCGGGCGCGGCCCTGGGGGCCTTGGGCACCTGGAACTTCTGGGCGTCCCGTACGGACCGGTCGAGCTTGCCCATCTCGACCATGTTGTCGAGGACGTAGCCCCAGCGTTCGGTCACCAGCTTCTTGCCGGTCTCGGACGCGAGCGCCCAGTCGTACTGGTTCGGGGCCTGGAGCAGGGCGGCGAGATAGGCGGCCTGGGAGACGTTCAGATCGGCCGCGTCGACCCGGTAGTACGCCTGCGCCGCGGCCTGGATGCCGTAGGCGCCGCGCCCGTAGTAGCTGGTGTTGATATAGCCGGCGAGGATCTCGTCCTTGGACTTCTCCCGGTCGACCTTGAGGGCGATCACCAGCTCCTTGAGCTTGCGGCTGACCGTCTGCTCCTGGCTGAGGTAGTAGTTCTTGACGTACTGCTGGGTGATCGTCGAGCCACCCTGCTTGCCCTTGCCGGAGATCGTGTTCAGCACACCGCGGGCGGTGCCCTTGAAGTCGATGCCGCTGTCCTTGTAGAAGCCCTTGTTCTCGGCGGCGACGAAGGTGAGGCGGACGTCCTCCGAGAGCTGGTCGAGGCCGATGATCTCGCGGTTGATCTCGCCGGTCCTGGCGAGGATGGTGCCGTCGCTGTACTTGTAGACGTTCGACTCCATCTCGGCCTGGGCGTTCGCCGCCGGGACCGGGACCATCATGTAGATCACCGCGAAGGCGCCCGCGCCGAGGAGGACGAGACCGAAGAAGGTGCCCAGCATCTTCTTCCAGGTGAAGAGGCGTCGTATGCCCGTGCGCCCGCTCTTCCCGCCGCGGCGCGCCGTGCGCCGGCGGGTCCGCCGTTCGTCCGCTCGGCCCATCGCTCGTCCGCTCCGCTCTTCTGCTCGTTCACACCGAAGTTCTCCGTCGTCCCCGACGGGCGGACGGCCGGACGGCCCTGTCGGTTCCGTCCCACTCGTCCTTCTTCGAGGCAGCTCAGAAAACTAACACCGTCCTACCGGAAAAAATCTGACTGATCCGATCATTCCGGACGTGAGAATCAGCACCCCGTCCACAGGAATCGACTCCCGGTGGCTGCGGATGGTTGCCGCATGGATTAATGTGTAATCACATTGCTAGCAGCGGGGGCCGGCCGGAAGCGGGGCGGACTCCGGGGAAACACAGGGGGGTTCGATGTCCCACGACATCGCGACAGCAGGGCACCAGGCGCCGGGGATGCCCGCACCGGGCGTACGGGAGTTCCCGGCCCGCAGCATCGGCGGCGGGCTCGCCCTGCTGCTCGGCGTGGCCGGGGTCGCCGCGGGCGCCCTGGCCGTGGTCGTGGCGGCGCTGGTGGATTCCGGGGCGGCACAGGCGGTGCTGATCGTCGTCGGGATCGTGGTGGCGGCCCTCTCGATCGTCGCCATGGCCGGGCTGAACATGGTGGCGCCCGGCGAGGCCAGAGTCGTCCAGCTCTTCGGCCGTTACCGGGGCACGATCCGCACCGACGGCCTGCGCTGGGTCAATCCGCTGACCTCCCGCGAGCGGATCTCCACCCGGGTCCGCAACCACGAGACCGCGGTCCTCAAGGTCAACGACGCCTACGGCAACCCGATCGAGCTGGCCGCGGTGGTGGTCTGGAAGGTCGAGGACACCGCGCAGGCGATGTTCGAGGTGGACGACTTCCTGGAGTTCGTCTCCACCCAGACCGAGGCGGCGGTCCGCCATATCGCCATCGAGTACCCGTACGACGCCCATGACGAGAACGGTCTGTCCCTGCGGGGCAACGCCGAGGAGATCACCGAGAAGCTGGGGCTCGAACTGCACGCCCGGGTCGAGGCGGCCGGGGTCCGGATCATCGAGTCCCGGTTCACACATCTCGCCTACGCGCCCGAGATCGCGTCCGCGATGCTCCAGCGCCAGCAGGCCGGCGCGGTGGTGGCCGCGCGGCGGCAGATCGTGGACGGGGCGGTCGGGATGGTGGAGGCGGCGCTGCACCGCCTCACCGAGCAGGACATCGTCGATCTCGACCCGGAGCGGAAGGCCGCGATGGTCTCCAACCTGATGGTCGTCCTGTGCGGTGACCGCTCGGCGCAGCCCGTCATCAACACGGGCACGCTCTACCAGTGACCCCCGCGCCCCCGCCGCCACCGCCACCGCCGCGTAAACAGGTCCTGCTCCGGCTCGACCCGGCGGTGTACGAGGCCCTCGCCCGCTGGGCGTCGGACGAGTTGCGCAGCACCAACGCGCAGATCGAGTTCCTGCTGCGCCGGGCGCTGGCGGAGGAGGGCCGGCTGCCGGGCGCGGCGTCCCCGATCCGCAGACGGGGGCGCCCACCGAAGGCAGTGGAGGCTCCGGGGGACGGCGAGGGATCCGGCCCCGGGACCGAAGGCGGGGAAAGGGACGAGGCCGGGGACGGGGACGGCTGAGTGGCCGCGCGGGCGTCGTACGCGACGTCCGTTTCCCGCCGGATCCGGCGCCCGCGCTTCGCCAGGATCATTGACATGAACCGAATCGAAGGAAAAGCAGCGCTGGTCACGGGTGGTGGCCGGGGTATCGGCGCCGCCGTCGCGGTACGCCTCGCCGAGCAGGGCGCCGATGTCGCGATCACCTACGCGCGGGACGCGGAACGGGCCGCTGATGTCGTGGCCCGGATCGAGAAGACCGGCCGCCAGGGCCTCGCCGTCCGGGCCGACAGCGCCGACCCGGACGCGGTCGGGACGGCGGTGGAGCGCGCCGCGGCGGCGTTCGGCGGGCTCGACATCCTGGTGAACAACGCCGCGGAGTTCGCCGTCGGGCCGCTGGAGGAGCTGACCGACGAGCAGATCGACCGCACGCTGCGGGTGAACGTCCGGGCGCCGCTGCTGGCGGCGAGGGCCGCGCTGCCGCGGATGGCCGACGGCGGCCGGATCATCGGCATCGGCAGCAATGTGACGGGGTACGTCCCCTTCCCCGGCTTCTCGCTCTACTCGGCGAGCAAGGCGGCGCTCATCGGGATGACCAAGGCGCTGGCGCGCGAGGTGGGCGGGCGGGGCATCACGGTGAACGTGGTCCACCCGGGGGCGACGGACACCGAGATGAACCCCGCCGACGGCCCGATGGCGGAGTCGATCCGCGGCTACACGGCGGTGGGGCGGTACGCGCGACCGGACGAGGTGGCCGCGATGGTGGCGTATCTCGCGGGGCCGGACGCGGGGTACGTGACGGGGGCGCAGTTCGCCGTGGACGGCGGCTTCACGGCGTAGCCCGTCCGCCTCCCGGGGGCGGTGATCAGGTCATCCAGGTGGCGCCGGGGTTCCCACCATTGCCAAAGGCACAGGTGGGGCCCCCGGCGCCCCCGAAAGCCTCAGGACACCCGGGTCATGGTGGAGTCGTAGCCGCCGCCACCGGGGTATACCCACGCGCCGGACAGGGTGTCGCCGTCGGGGGTGAAGGTGGCCTTGTAGAAGGCCGGGGAGCCCTTCTCGCCGCCCCAGATGGTGAGCGTGTCGCCCTCGATCTCGTAGACGTAGTCGAAGGTATTGCCCTGGCTGTCGTAGTACCGCGAGCGGATGTCGTCGCCCGGCCGCTCGGCGCCGAACTCCTTGAGCCGGCCGATGACCTCGACGCCCACGACCGGCTGCCCGTACTGCTTCAGTTCGATGTCCTGGAGGAGGAAGAAGCCGCCCTCCAGCCAACGGTAGGTGACCGTGCCCTCGGCGCCGCCGGTGACGCGCCAGGTGCCGACGAGCCTGCCGAGCGCCCGCAGGGCGGCGTCCGGGCCGGGAGTCTCGGGGGTTTCGGGGGTCTCGGGGGTGGTGCGCTCGGTCATGGGGAGCCGTTCCATTCACCGGGCGGCGCGGTGCCGCCGTCGTGCCCGTGTGACGGGCGGCCCGGGGGAAAGGAATCGGCGGGGGGGGGGGGGGGGGGGGGCCCCGAGCCCGCGGGGGGGGCGAACCCGGCCGACACCCGGGGGGAG
>NZ_JBHYZV010000035.1:18692-77766 GCF_042753905.1 Streptomyces sp. NPDC059248
GGCGGGCGGCCGGGCGGGTGTCTGGGGGGGCGCGGGGGACTTTATGGGGGGGGGGGCGTCGCCCCGGGTACCAGCGCCAGGGTGGGCGGGACTCCCGGCAGCAGTCCGGGGTCGAAGGTGGTGATCTCGGCGATCAGACCGTCCTCGATCCGCAGGACGTCCGCGTTGACCGCGGTGAAGACGTCCTCGCCGGGGCGGCGGACGTAGTTGACGGCCGCGGGCTGCCGGTTGACGGCGTACGCCACCGAGCGCCACTCGCCCCAGGCGCCGTCGCCCTCCAGGACCGGGCGCCACAGGTCGAGAACGGCCGCGCGCCCGTCGAAGATCAGGTGGTGCGGGGGCATCGCCTGGCGGACGTCCTCGCGGAGCAGCAGTGCGAGCGCGGACAGGTCGGCGTCGCGGGACGCGGCCATGTACCGCTGGAGCACGGCCCGTTCGGCGGCGCTGGGTTCGGTGGCGGCGCCCCAGTCCGCGCGCCGTTCCGGCAGGTGGTCGCGGAGGGTCGTACGGGCCCGCTGGAGGGCGCTCTTGACCGAGGCGATGCTCATGCCGAGGGTGTCGGCGGTCTCCCGCGCGGGCCAGCCGGCGATGTCGCGGAGGATCAGTACGGCCCGCTGCCGGGGCGGCAGATGCTGGATCGCCGCGAGGAAGGCCAGTTCCACGGTCTCCCGGGCGACGGCCGCCGTATGCGGTTCGCCGTGGCCGGGCGCGGCGAGGTCGAGCAGCTCGTCGGGGTAGGGCTGGAGCCAGGTCACCTCCGCGAGGGCGGCGGACGCCGCCGATCCGGCGCTGTCGACGGCGAGCGCGACCTCCCGGTGCCGGGCGGGCCCGTCGAGGAAGTCGAGGGCCGTGTTGGTGGCGATGCGGTAGAGCCAGGCGCGGAAGGTGGACCGGCCCTCGAAGCCCTCCCGCCGCCGCCATGCCTTGAGCAGGGTCTCCTGCACCAGGTCCTCGGCGTCGGTGAAGGAGCCGAGCATGCGGTAGACGTGCACCCGCAGCTCGTGCCGGTAGCGCTCGGCGAGCACCGAGAAGACTTCTTCGCCGCCGGTACGTATCGTCTCGGCGGACGGCTCCCCGGGCCCGGCGGCGACCGCCGCCGCCCGACCGCTCCGCGTACCGCCCCCACCACCGCTGGTGCTCATGCTCCCCTCCGCCTTCACACGTCGCCTGACCGATTAACATCGGGATGAACGATAGGAAGAAGGTATCAATGGTCACGGCGAGCCGGGGCAAGCAGCCCAGCCTGGCGCAACTGCGGGCCTTCGCGGCGGTGGCCGAGCATCTCCACTTCCGGGACGCGGCGGCGGCCATCGGCATGAGCCAGCCCGCGCTCTCCGGAGCCGTATCGGCGCTGGAGGAGACCCTGGGGGTGCAGCTCGTGGAGCGGACGACCCGCAAGGTGCTGCTCTCCCCCGCCGGTGAGCGTCTCGCGGCCCGCGCGAAGGCGGTGCTCGACGCGGTCGGGGAGCTGATGGAGGAGGCGGCGGCGGTACGGGCCCCGTTCACCGGCGTCCTGCGGCTCGGGGTGATTCCGACGGTCGCGCCCTATCTGCTGCCGAACGTGCTGCGGCTGGTCCACGGCACCTACCCGCGACTCGATCTCCAGGTCCACGAGGAGCAGACCTCGTCGCTGCTGGACGGTCTGGCGGGCGGACGGCTCGATCTGCTGCTGCTCGCGGTGCCGCTGGGGGTGCCGGGGGTGACCGAGATCCCGCTGTTCGACGAGGACTTCGTCCTGGTCACGCCCGAGGGGCATCCGCTGGGGGGCCGTTGTGACATCCCCCGGGAGGAGCTGCGCGAGCTGCCGCTGCTGCTGCTCGACGAGGGGCACTGCCTGCGGGACCAGGCGCTGGACGTGTGCCGGGAGGCGGGCCGGGACGAGCGGACCCCGGTGACGACCACGGCGGCGGGCCTGGCCACGCTGGTCCAGCTGGTCGCGGGCGGCCTCGGGGTGACCCTGCTGCCCCGGACGGCGGTCGATGTGGAGACCGGCAGGGGCGGGCTGCGGACCGGTTCGTTCGCCGCCCCCGCGCCGGCCCGCCGGATCGCCCTGGCCATGCGGTCGGGGGCGGCCAGGCACGGCGAGTTCGAGGAGTTCGCCCGGTCCCTGCGGGGCGCGATGGCCGCACTGCCCGTACGGCTCCACGACGCGGACCCCGCGCGCCCGCAGAACCCGGCCGACTGACCGATCACGGGCCCGCCCCCTTTCCGGAGGCGTACGAGAGCCCGGATCGGGATCGGGGCCCGTACGGCACGTGCCGTACGGGCCCCGATTCCTACTCCGTACGGAGGCCGTCCGGGCGCATCAGCCGGTACAGCGACGGCATGCTGCACGCCGTCACCACCAGGATCACCGCGCCACCGGCCCCGGCCACCGGCAGGAATCCCCACCAGTCCGCGACCCGGCCGCCGACCATCCGCAGCAGGACGACCCCGAGGCCGAGCCCGCCCACGACCGCGACGGCCGTGCCGAGGACGACCGGTACGGCGGTCTGCCAGAGCACCGACCAGGCGACCGTCGACCGCCGGGTGCCGAAGGCGACCAGCGCCGACAGCAGCCGCCGCCGCTCCCGCAGCTGTTCGAGCTGGGAGACCAGCATCGACGCGGCGATCAGACCCAGGGTGCCGATCGAGCCGATCAGCATGCCCCGTTCGACATTGGCGAAGCGCTTGCTCGTCGCGACCGCCCGCAGCTCCGACACCTGGGCGATCGGATCGACCCGGGCGGCGGTGTTGCGGACGTGCTCGATCGCGTCGGACGACCCTTCGTCCACGGCGACCAGGGCCAGCGCGTTCAGCGACGGCAGCTCGCCGGCGTCGATCGCGCCGGGGGTGGCGAACACTCCCGGGTGCCGCTGCCCCTGGGCGTCGGGGACGGCGGTGACGGTGGGCGCGCCGGCGGGCAGCACCCAGGTCGGGATCTTCGCACCGCTCCGGTCCCGGTCGCCGTCGGCGGCGGGTTCGGTCTCGGCGGTCGGCCGCTCCGCCATCAGCAGCGTCTTCCCCTTGACGGCGGTCCGGTCGATCGCCGTGTTCTGCGCCGGGTCCGGCCCGTGGACGACGAAGGTGTCGCCGTCGGCGCAGGTCCGGATGGTCGCGAGTTCGCGCAGGGACGGACAGTCGGCGACGGTCACCTGGACCGCCCCCGGATCGTCCGGGGTCGGCTCGTGTCCTGGTCCGGTCTCCCGGTAGAGGAATCCCTGGACCACGCCGGTGACCTTCCGTACGCCCTCGGTCCTGGTCAGCTCCTTCACCATCTCCCGGGCCGCTCCGTCGTCGGCCTTGGCCGTCACGGCGATCCTGGCCCGCGCCGGGTCCTCTCCCGTCTCCTTCCGGAAGTCGCCTTCGATCCCGGCGAAGAGCATCTGGAGGGCGACGCCTCCGGCGACCGCCGCCATGATCCCGCTGACCGCTCGGGCCGCGGCACCGCTGCTCAGCTGAAGCCTGCGGATCGCGAGCTGCCAGGGCACCGGGCCGCCGCTCACCCGGCCGATGAGGAGCTCGATCAGCCACGGCAGCAGGGTCGTCAGCCCGCCGAGTACGAGGACCGCGCCCGCCGCGACGGGAACGATCGCGGCATCGGACCCACTGCCTTCCTCCAGCCGCCCGCCCGCCAGGATCAGCCCGATACCGGCGACCGGGAGCAGCAGCCGCCACCAGAGCCTGCGGGGCCGGGCCTTGGCGTTCCTGACCACTCCGAGCGGCTCGATCGCCACGGCCCGCAGCGCGACCAGGGTGACGGCGACGGCGGCGACCGGTACGGCCACCAGGACCAGCGTGCCGAGGAACGGCGACGGCAGGACATCGGCCGGGAAAGCGCTGAGTTGGTACAGCTGGACCCGGTCGGCGAGCGGCCGGACCGCCGCGAACAGGCCGACTCCGACGACCAGTCCGAGCAGCGCCCCGAAGAGCGCCTCGCCCGCCGCGATCCGGCGGACCGACCGGGTGTCGGCGCCGATCAGCCGCAGGGCGGCGAGCCGCCGGTCCCGCCGGTCGCCGCCGAACCGTACGGCGGCGGCCACGAAGACCGCGACCGGGACGAGCAGCGCCACACAGATGAGGACGATCAGCACGATCAGGATCGGGTTCCAGGGCTCGGAGAAGCCCGCCCGTTCGTCGTAGCCGGTGATCCGGGTGCCGCCGTTCTGGACGGTGAGGGTGTCATTGCCCAGATAGACGTACAGCTCGTGCGGGTCGAGCAGCCCCGCGTCGCCGATGGTCCCGATGATCTTCTGGTCGAACCGCTCGCGGAGCAGCGCGCCCTCGCGGGTCTCGAAGAGGTCGGCGAGTGCGGGTGAGACGACCATCTCGCCGGGCTTCGGGAAGACCGGCACCCCGGGCGGACGGACGGGGTCGGCGCCCTCGGCTCGCATCAGCGCGCCGGAGACCGGATCGCCGCGGTAGTCGCTGTGCAGGGCCCGCCAGACCACGGAGGTCCCGGTGGCCGGGCGCTCCTGCGAGCCGAGGCCCTTGATCTCGATCGGGTTGCGGGAGTCGCTCCGCAGGTCCCGGCCCTCGACCATGTTCGGTACGGAGGAGGCGAGCAGCAGCATGGTGACGCCGACGCCCACCCCGAAGGCGGTGAGCAGGGTACGGATCCAGCCCTCGCGCCCGCCGGACGCGCCGAAGCGGATACCGAGGGCGAGATCGCGGGTCCAGGTGCGCGGGTTCATGCCACGTACTCCAAGCGGGAGCGTCCGTCGCGGACGACGACCTCGCGGTCGGAGTAGGCGGCGACCCGGGCCTCGTGGGTGACCAGGACGACGGCGGCGCCGGTGGCCCTGGCCGCCTCGGTGAACAGCTCCATCACCCGCTCCCCGTTGAGGGAGTCCAGCGCGCCGGTCGGTTCGTCGGCGAAGAGCACCCGGGGCCTGGTGACCAGGGACCGGGCGACCGCGATCCGCTGGCCCTGGCCGCCGGAGACCTCGCCGGGGCGCTGGGAGCCGATGTCGTCGACTTCGAGGCGCGCCATCCACTCCCGGGCCTCGGCCTCGGCGGCCTTCCGGCCGGTGCCGGCCAGCCGCAGCGGCAGGGCGACGTTCTCGACGCAGGTCAGTTCGGGGACGAGCTGGCCGAACTGGAAGACGAAGCCGAATTCGGTACGGCGCAGCAGGCTGCGCTCCCGGTCGGAGAGCCCGGCCAGTTCGCGGCCCTGGTAGCGGATGGAGCCGGAGTCCGGCCGCACGATGCCCGCGAGACAGTGGAGCAGGGTCGACTTGCCGGATCCCGAGGGGCCCATGACGGCGACGACCTCCCCGGCTCGGATGGCGAAGTGGGCGCCGTCGAGCGCCGGGGTGGGTCCGTAGGCCTTGCGCAGATCGTCGGCGACGAGCAGCGCGCCCGTGCCTTCGTCGATCACCGTGTTCATGCGCCGACCTCCCGGGCGAGCTTGTCGAGCCGTGCGGAGGTCAGTTCGAGCCAGCGCAGATCGGCTTCCAGATGGAACAGGGCGTGATCGCAGATCAGCTGGTCGGCGAGGTCGCCGCCGCGCTTGCGCTCGGTCAGGGCGCGCATCATCCGCAGATGCTCGGCGCGCTGGACGTCGAGGAGTTCGGCGGCGCCGCGCCCGGTGAGCAGGGCCAGGACGACCTTGGTGAAGAGGACGGACTGGAGATACGGCTCCGGCGGCTCGGGCCGGGCGAGCCACGCGTCGACATCGGTGATCCCGGCATCGGTGATGGCGTACCGCTTGCGGTCGGGTCCGCCGCCGGCTTCGACGCCCTCCACCTCGACGAGGCCGTTCTTCAGGAGTCGCGACATGGTCGAGTAGACCTGGCCGTAGTGGAGGGGCTTGTCGTGGCCGAACTTCTCGTCAAAGGCACGTTTGAGGTCGTAGCCGTGGCGAGGGCCGGATTCCAGGAGCCCGAGGAGGGTGTGACCGATGGACATGCCCCGACTATACACGCCGTGTATACACAGCATGTATAGATCATCGGGGGCTCTGGAGTTCGCCTACGATTCACTGACGCGGCACCCCCGGGGAGGGTCGACCGGAAGCCGAGCGGGGCGCGGTGGAGCGGAAGCCGGGCCGGGAGCCGGAGCGGAAGCCGGACCTCCGATTGATCGGGTCCACGGATCACATTGACCCGATTGATCAATTTCACCGCCGATCACGGGTGTGACAGGGTGGTTTTGTCCAACCCCTCAGCACCATGGAGTAACAACGTGCTCACTGTCGGCGACCAGTTCCCCACCTTCGAACTGACGGCTTGCGTCTCCCTGGAGAGCGGCAAGGAGTTCGAGGTCATCAACCACAAGTCCTACGAGGGCAAGTGGAAGGTCGTCTTCGCCTGGCCGAAGGACTTCACCTTCGTCTGCCCCACCGAGATCGCCGCCTTCGGCAAGCTGAACGACGAGTTCGCCGACCGCGACACCCAGGTCCTCGGCTTCTCCGGTGACTCGGAGTTCGTCCACCACGCCTGGCGCAAGGACCACGCCGACCTGCGTGACCTGCCCTTCCCGATGCTGGCCGACTCCAAGCACGAGCTGATGCGCGACCTCGGCATCGAGGGCGCCGACGGCTTCGCGCAGCGCGCCGTCTTCATCGTCGACCCGAACAACGAGATCCAGTTCACGATGGTGACCGCCGGTTCCGTGGGCCGTAACCCGAAGGAGGTCCTCCGGGTCCTCGACGCCCTCCAGACGGACGAGCTGTGCCCGTGCAACTGGACCAAGGGCGAGGGCACCCTCGACCCGGTCGCGCTGCTGGCCGGTGAGTGACGGATGTCCCTCGACGCGCTGAAGTCCGCCATACCGGACTACGCCAAGGACCTGAAGCTCAACCTGGGCTCGGTCATCGGCAACAACGACAACCTCTCCCAGCAGCAGCTGTGGGGGACGGTCCTGGCCACCGCGATCGCCTCGCGCAGCCCGATCGTCCTGCGCGAGCTGGAGCCGGAGGCGAAGGCGAACCTCTCGCCCGAGGCGTACGACGCCGCCAAGGCCGCCGCCGCGATCATGGCGATGAACAACGTCTTCTACCGCACCCGGCACCTGCTGTCCGACCCGGAGTACGGCACGCTCCGCGCCGGTCTGCGGATGAACGTCATCGGCAACCCGGGCGTGGAGAAGGTCGACTTCGAGCTGTGGTCGCTCGCCGTCTCCGCCGTCAACGGCTGCGGCCAGTGCCTCGACTCGCACGAGCAGGTGCTCCGCAAGGCGGGCGTGGACCGTGCCACGGTCCAGGAGGCGTTCAAGATCGCCTCCGTCGTCCAGGCCGTGGGCACGACGCTCGAGGCCGAGGCCGTCCTGGCGGGCTGAGCCCGCGCCGGACGACCGGCTGAACGAAGGGGCCCGTACGGCATACCGTCGTACGGGCCCCTTCGCCGTGCGCGTCGCTCAGTCCCGGCCGCCGCGCAGCTTCTCCAGGACGGTCCGTACATCGGCGATCAGCTCGTTGCGGTGTTCCACCGCCTCCGGCGGAGTCTCGACGGCTTCGACGGAGTTCATGAACGAATCGGCCTGGACCCGGATGACCGCCTGGCCGTCGAGGATGTGCAGCACGCTGTACGCCTCGCCGTCCGTGACCAGATACGCCCGCTCCCCCAGATCCTTCAGCCGCTCCGGCTCCCGGGACATCATCCCGGCCTCGGCCGTGACGAGCGCGTCGAACTCGGGCCCGGGGTCCGTCTTCTTGTGGAGCCGGTAGTCGATCATCACATTCACTGCCAGATGCGACGTGTCCGACTCCTCTTCGCCGTTGCCCGACGACAGACTGCAGGACGCCTGGTGCATCGCCGGATGCGGGAACTCCTGGTCGTCCTTCATGTCGAAGGCGCCGAAAGCCTTGGTGATCTGCTCCATCGTCGCGATCTCGCACAGGTCCTTCACCGCCCGATAGGGACCGGTGTCCGGATCCCCGTCGGTCGCGGCGGAGTACGCGTACAACCCGCCCGCCCACAGCACGGACGACAGCAGCGCGCCCCCGAGCGCCCAGACCCACGCCTTCGGCGGCGGTCTTCTCCGGCCACCCTTGTCGCCGTCGCCGTCGCCGTCGCCGTCGCCGTCGTCCGACGCCGACCACTCCGCGCGGTCCCGGTCCTCGTCCGGTATCCGCTCCCCTGGTCCGGCGCGCCAGGCCCGGGGGCCCTCCGGCTCGTCACCGCCCACCAGTTCGGGCTCGGTTATCACTTCGACTCCCCTCCGGCCGTGGCCGACTCCCCCGCGGGACCGTCCGTTCCCGGTACGCCGGCGGTCTCCCCGGCCCCGGCGGGCGCCGGGGCTCCTTCCGGCCGGTCGCCCGCCGGGACGGCCACGTCGGCCGGGTCCGCCGGACGCCGCCGCGGTACGACGGCGGGAACGGCACCGCCACCACCACCGGGCTCCGCACCCGGCTCCGTACCGGACTCCGCACCCGGCCCCGCGGCGGACCCGGGCAGTGTTCCTCCGGCCGGTACCGGGCCGCGCGCCGCCATTTCCTTGCCGTACGCCCGCAGATAGCCGACGACGGTATTGCCCACGGCGACCAGCGGCACCGCCACCACCGCACCGCCGATACCGGCCGTGATGCCGCCGACCGCGACCGCCAGGACGACGGCCAGCGGATGGACCCGTACCGCCCGGCCCAGGATGAACGGCTGGAGCACATGGCCCTCGATCTGCTGCACGGCGAGCACCACCACCAGCACCATCAGGGCGGTGAAGGGGCCCTGGGTCACCAGTGCCACGACCACCGCCAGCGCCCCGGACATCACCGCGCCGACCATCGGGATGAAGGCGAACAGGAAGATGAAGACGGCGAGCGGTACGGCCATCGGAACGTCGAGGAAGTAGATCCCGAGCCCGATGAAGATGGCGTCGATCAGGGCCACGAGCACCGTGCCCCGGACATAGGCGGTCAGGGTGCGCCAGGCCCGCGGCCCGGCCCCGGCGACCCCCTCCCGGGCCTGGGCGGGCACCAGCTTGAGGGTCCAGCGCCAGATCCGGTCGCCGTCGTAGAGCAGGAAGAGCGTGGAGAACATCGCCAGCAGGATGCCGGTGAGGAACTCCACGATCACCGTCACGCCCTGGAGTCCGGCGGAGGTGATCTCCTGGGTGTTGTTGCCGATGGCGTCGTCGAGATTGTTGGCGATGTCGTTGATCTGGGACTCGGTGACATGGAACGGGCTGTCCAGCAGCCAGCGCTTCAGCTCGTCGATGCCGTCCCTGACCCGCTCGGACAGGGTGTCCAGGTTCTCCATCACCTGCCACACCACGAACCAGCCGACCAGGCCCATCACCACGAAGCCGAGAATCGCGGTCAGGGCGGTGGCGAGACCGCGCGGCATGCCCCAGCGCTTCAGCCGGGCGACGGTCGGATGGAGGAGCGCCGTGATCAGCAGGGCGGCGACGAAGGACATCATCACCAGCTGGACGGCGCTGATCACCTTCATCAGCACCCAGAACACCCCGGCGAGTACCAGCAGTCGCCAGCCGGCCTCGGCGGCGACCCGGATGCCCCAGGGGATGGCCGATGTGGGATCGGGGCGGGGCGGGACGGCGGGCGCGTAGTCGGGCGGCGCGGGGACGGCCACCGTGACGACCGCCGTATCGGGCGCCCCGCCGCCCTTCGCCGTCGCGGGCGGTCGCTCCCCGGCCTCCGTACGGCCCCGGTCGCTCCCGTCGCCCCCGTTCCTATCGGGGTTCTCGGTGTTCTCGGTGCCCTCGTTCCCGGCCGCGTCCCGGCGCTCCTGAAGCAGCTCCGACGCCCGGCTCAGCCCGGCCGCGGCTCCGGCCAGCCACCCCGGCAGTCGTGACATGACATCCCCCAATGCTCTCCCCCAAAACTCCCCGGTGCTCCGGGACCGCTGACGCTACAACAGACGAGGAACCCCTCACCTGGAGACGGTGAGGGGTTCCTCGGAGTTGAGCGACCGCGGTGGGATCAGGCCCGGGACGACCGGGCCGCCGTCCCGTACGGCGGTGGTACTAGTACCACTTGTTGTTCTGCCAGAACGCCCAAGCGCCGCAGGGCCCGTCGTAACGGTTGTCCATGTACTTAAGACCCCACTTGATCTGGGTCGCCGGGTTGGTCCGCCAGTCGGCACCCGCCGACGACATCTTCGACCCGGGCAGGGCCTGCACCAGGCCGTACGCGCCCGACGAGGGGTTCTGCGCGAGATAGTTCCAGTTGGACTCGCGCTCGATAATGTTGCTGAAGCACTGGAACTGGCCGGCGGGGACCATCTGCCGGGCCATCTCCTTGACTTCGGAGATGGAGTACGAGGACTTCGGCGTGAAGGCGGAGGCGTCGCGGGACGCCTTGCGCTCGGCCCGCTCCTTCGCGGCCTCGCGCTCCTTCTTCGCCTTGGCCTCGGCGGCGGCCTTCTTGTCCTTGGCGGCCTCGGCCGCGGCGACGCGGGCGGACTCCTCGGCCGACTTCTTGGCGGTGGCCTCCGCGGCGGCGGACTGGGCACTCGCCTGCTCGGCCAGCGTCAGGGCCTGCACCTGGACCTGTTCGCCCGCCGGGACGTCCGCGAGGAGGGTGGTCGCGTCGGACGCGGCCGTCTCCAGGGTGTCCGAGGGCTGGGGGTTGCCCGAGGCAACGCCGACGACGGCTCCGACGGTGGTGACCGCGGTGGCCGATGCCACCGCGAATCCCCGGACCGAGATCCGGCTCACACGGTTTCCTTCCAGCGTCACCCGCACAGGTGACCCTGCGGGCGAATCGTGCCCCTGTCGCTGGCCTCCGCTGAATTCGGGTCACGGGAGGCGCTGGCCCGCGGCCGACTCCCGCCTGGGAGTGGCCGGTGAAGCTTCCGGGCGGCACACGACGGCAGGTGTGGAGTTGTGGCCGCGGTGTTGGGCACCACGGGTGGTACGCGAGTGTCGTGTGCGGGGCCTGACGGAAGCAAGACTCTGCCGGAACCCGGTACCGCAAGGCAATTCCCGGTTGCGTGTGAAAGCTCACACGGGTTAAGCCCTGAGTTTTTCGGCCGAAGAGCGATACGGAACGGCGCCGTCCCGCTAGGCTCTTGCGCCCCGCGCGGAACGGCGCCGTAAAAGCGTCCGAGTCACCGCAAATATTCTAGAGGTGGCCGTCCTCCAGCATTTCGGTCACGAGTGCGGCGATTCTGGAGCGCTCGGAGCGGGTGAGCGTGACATGGGCGAAGAGCGGATGGCCCTTCAGCTTCTCGACCACGGCGACCACTCCGTCGTACCGGCCGACCCGGAGATTGTCCCGCTGGGCGACGTCGTGGGTGAGCACCACCCGGGAGTCGGCGCCGATCCGGGACAACACCGTCAGCAGGACGTTCCGTTCCAGGGACTGGGCCTCGTCGACGATGACGAACGCGTCGTGCAGGGACCGGCCCCGGATATGGGTGAGCGGGAGGACCTCCAGCATCCCCCGTTCCAGCACCTCCTCGATGACCTCGCGGCCCGCGACCGACGACAGGGTGTCGAAGACGGCCTGCGCCCAGGGGTTCATCTTCTCGGCCTCGGTGCCCGGCAGATAGCCCAGCTCCTGGCCGCCGACCGCGTACAGCGGACGGAAGACCATCACCTTCTGGTGCTGCCGCCGTTCCAGTACGGCCTCCAGGCCGGCGCAGAGCGCCAGCGCCGACTTGCCGGTCCCGGCCCGGCCGCCGAGCGACACGATGCCGACCTCCTGGTCGAGCAGGAGATCGAGGGCGATCCGCTGCTCGGCGCTGCGGCCGTGGATGCCGAAGGCCTCCCGGTCGCCGCGGACCAGCCGGACGTTGCCGTCGGCGGTGACCCGGCCGAGCGCCTTGCCGCGGTCGGACTGGAGCACCAGTCCGGTGTGGACGGGGAGTTCCGCCGCCGCCGGGACGTAGACGCTCTCCTCGCCGCCGTACAACAGGTCGACCTGGTCGGCGGGGAGGGTCAGTTCGGCCATTCCGGTCCAGCCGGAGTCCGTGATGGCCAGCTCCGCACGGTACTCCTCGGCGAGCAGGCCGACCGAGGACGCCTTGATCCGCAGCGGCAGGTCCTTGGAGACGACGGTGACGTCGTACCCCTCGGCCTGGAGGTTCCGCGCCACCGCCAGGATCCTGGAGTCGTTGTCGCCGAGCCGGAATCCGGCGGGCAGGACCCCTGGATCGGAGTGGTTCAGCTCGACCCTGAGGGTGCCGCCGAGTTCGCCGAGCGGAAGCGGGGCGTCCAGCCGGCCGTACCGGATGCGGAACTCGTCCAGCAGGCGCAGTGCCTGACGGGCGAAGTACCCCAGCTCGGGATGGTGCCGCTTGGCCTCCAGTTCGGTGATGACCACGATCGGGAGCACCACCTCGTGCTCGTCGAAGCGGGTCGGCGCGTTGGGGTCGGCCAGCAGGACGCTGGTGTCGAGAACGTACGTGCGCCGGTCGGGCATGCGGCGCTTAGTGCTGCTGTTCACCACGGAAGGACGTACCCCCTCGGAAGAGGTCGACGGACCGGTGCCGTCGCGGGCGAGGGCCCGCCCGCCACGGACGGCGGGGGACCGGCCCCGCCGTCAGGCGGGGAGAGCCGGGCTGCGGGCCGCAGTGCACGGGCCGAGCTCCGGCCCTCCGCCCGGTCCGCACCGAGGGTGCGTTCCTTCGTGTGCAAAGGGCCTCCCGGGCGGGCGGCCGGGGCCGCCCACTGAGATCCGGCGTCCGTGGGCCGGACGCCGTGACCTGCTGGGAATATGCCCTCGATCAGGGGCCGCCATGCCGGGACGGGCGGCGACGGGTGGGCGAACAGCGGATGAAGCGGGGAAGCGGAACCGGGCCGGGCCCGCGGCCGCCGGGTCGGTCAGCCGCCGTAGCGGCGGTGGCGGGCCGCGTAGTCGCGCAGCGCGCGCAGGAAGTCGACCTTCCGGAACGCCGGCCAGAAGACTTCGCAGAAGTAGTACTCGGAGTGGGCGCTCTGCCAGAGCATGAAGCCGGAGAGCCGCTGTTCGCCGCTGGTACGGATGACCAGGTCGGGGTCGGGCTGGCCGCGGGTGTAGAGGTGCTCGGAGATCAGGTCGATGTCGACGATCTCGGCCAGCTCCTCGTAGCTGGTGCCCTTCTCGGCGTGCTCGTGGAGCAGGGACCGGACCGCGTCGGCGATCTCCTGCCGGCCGCCGTAGCCGACGGCGACGTTGACGAGTATCCCGGTATGGCCGTGGGTGGCCTGCTCGGCTTCCTTGAGCACGGTCTGGGTGCGGGCGGGCAGCAGGTCGAGGGTGCCGACGTGGTGGACCCGCCAGCGGCCGTCGGCGGCCATCTCGCGGACCGACTGCTCGATGATGCCGAGCAGGGGGACCAGCTCGTTGTCGGGCCGGTCGAGGTTGTCGGTGGAGAGCATCCAGAGGGTGACGACCTCGACATCGGTCTCGGCGCACCAGCCGAGCAGTTCCTGGATCTTGCTGGCTCCGGCCTGATGGCCCTGCTCGGCGGTGCCGCCGGAGGCGCGGGCCCAGCGGCGGTTGCCGTCGAGGATGACTCCGATGTGCTTGGGCACCTGCTCGTGGTCGAGTCGGCCTTCCACCCGGCGTGCGTAGAGCCTGTACACCAGGTCCCGCAAGTTCACAGAAGTCCACCTCTCGGTCCGATGGGGGTCACCCGCTCCGGTCCTGGGCGCGCCGGACCCGGGGATAGGGGGGACCAGGGGACTGTCCCGGGTCCTTACGGGCGATCGCGCACCGGCCCCGGCACCCGTGTGGTGTACACCGTCCGGGCCGTGCGGCGAATCCCTTGAAGCGGCCACAGTACTGCGCAGGGGCCACCACGGCCCAACCCGGTCTGTCACAAGTCCGTGATAAGGAGGGATACGTGACTGATTCCTCCGCGTATCTCGCCGCCGACGACCGCTACGACTCCATGGAGTACCGCCGTACGGGCCGCTCCGGACTGAAACTGCCCGCCGTATCGCTGGGCCTCTGGCACAACTTCGGGGACGACCGCACCCTCGCCTCGCAGCGGGCGATCCTGCGGCGCGCCTTCGATCTGGGTGTCACCCACTTCGATCTGGCGAACAACTACGGACCGCCGCCCGGCTCGGCGGAGCTGAACTTCGGCAAGATCTTCGCCCAGGATTTCACCGCCTATCGTGACGAAATCATTATTTCCACCAAAGCCGGATATTTGATGCACCCGGGTCCGTACGGGGAGTGGGGTTCCCGTAAGTACGTCCTGTCGTCGCTCGACGCGTCCCTGAAGCGGATGGGCCTCGACTACGTCGACATCTTCTACTCGCACCGCTTCGACCCGGAGACTCCGCTGGAGGAGACGATGGGCGCGCTGGCGACGGCGGTACGCCAGGGCAAGGCGCTGTACGCGGGGGTGTCCTCGTACAACGCGGAGCAGACGGCCGAGGCCGCGCGGCTGCTGCGGGAGATGGGTGTCCCGGCCCTGATCCACCAGCCGTCGTACTCGATGATCAACCGCTGGATCGAGGACGACGGGCTGCTGGACACGCTGGAGACGGCGGGCATGGGCTGTATCGCCTTCGTCCCGCTCGCCCAGGGGCTGCTCACCGGCAAGTATCTGAAGGGCATCCCGGAGGGCTCGCGGGCCACCCAGGGGAAGTCGCTCAATCCGGCACTGCTCTCGGACGAGGTGCTCCACCGGCTGAACGGCCTGAACGACATCGCGGCCCGCCGGGGCCAGTCCCTGGCGCAGCTGGCGCTGAACTGGGTGCTGCGGGATCCGCGGACGACGTCGGCGCTGATCGGCGCGTCCAGCGTGGCCCAGCTGGAGGAGAACGTGGCCGCGCTGACCGGGGCGCCGCTGACGGCGGCGGAGCTGGCGGAGATCGACACCTTCGCGGTGGACACCGAGGGGACGAACATCTGGGCCGGGCGCGGCCTGGGCTGACGGGTCCCACCGGGCGGTACGACCCCGGGCGCGGTGCCGGGCCCGGGGTCGTACCGCGGCGGGGCCGACCCGCCCGGAAAAAGAACCGGGCCGGTCCGTGGGGGGGGATACGGACCGGCCCGAGGGGGGGTTTCCACCATAACGCGTCATCCCCGCCGCCGGGCGCCACCGACGGGGCACCGGGGGTGGGTTTCGCCGTCAGGTTGAGTCGAACGGCGGAGCGTACGCGGGCGTGAACCCGGTATCGCCGGGGGTTTCGGGGTTTTCGGGCGGGGGTCCCGCCGGTTCGCGGCGGCGCGGGGCCCGCCGGGCGGCCGTGGAGCGCGTCCCCCGAAGGGGGCAGCTGCGAAGGGCGGCGGGTTGACGGCGATCGCACCCCGGACCCGGTCGGGGCGTCTCGCGCGGACGGACCGGCGCGTTTCCCGGGGGCCGGCCGGGGACGGTTACGCCACCCGGGTCTTGTTGGCGACGATCTCGTCCATATAGGTCCTGCCCCACTCCCCCAGCGGCTCCAGGGCCGTATTGAGGGACTCGCCCAGCGGGGTGAGGGAGTACTCCACCCGGGGCGGCACCTCCCGGTAGACCTCGCGGTGGACGACACCGTCGGACTCCAGCTCCCGCAGCTGCTGGATCAGCACCTTCTCGCTCACCCCGGTGAGCGCCCGCCGCATCGCCCCGAACCGCACCGGGCCGTCGTCGTGCAGCACCCACAGGATCAGGGGCTTCCACTTGCCGCCGACCACGTCGACGGCCGCGTCGAGCCCACAGTCGTAAGACGGTTTCCGTACGGCCACGGGTAACTCCTCGTCCGGCCCAGCATCCGACACCTCACGGACCACCGCGGGGTCCGGAACGGTCAACGAGCCCGGGTGCCCGGGTAATTCCCGGCCGCCCGGCCGGTTTCGGCCGTTCCATGGCGCGGATACGCCCCCGCGGGGTCAGCCGTGGGCGCCGGGGACCCGGGGCGGTCCCAGCCGGAGCAGGGTGATGCCGTCGCGCTCGGCGACCCGGCGATAGCCGTAGACCAGCCGCGCCCGGTCCAGCTCGGCCAGCTGCTGCTCGGGCGGGTAGGGCCAGTGGCCCGCCCGGTAGGGCCAGGCGTGCGGCGCCCGCCGGTCGTGGACGATCCACTCGGCGGTGGGCCGGGGCAGCGCCGCGCGATCGTACTCGTACAGCCTGGAATGCACCGGGAAGGTGGGGAACAGGACGACCTCGGTGCGCGCGGTGAGCTGCGGGACGAGCCGGTTGGTGGCGGCGACCGTCGCGCCGTCCGGGATCCGGGCGAGCAGCGCGCGGGCCGCCGCCATGTGCTCGGTGGCGCGCCAGGTGGACCGCTGGGCGAGCTGGGCGAGGGGGAAGCTCGGCAGTATCACGGCGGTCACGGCGAGGGCGGTCACCAGGGACGCCCGGACGTGCCGGGCGCCGAGCGGATGACCGGAGGTCCGCCAGCGGCGCAGCGCGTCGATCAGCCCGGCCGCCACGACCGGCATCAGGACGGCGCTGTAGTGGAAGGACGTGCCCCAGTGGAAGCCGTTCTGGGAGAGCATCCGCCAGGCCAGGGTGGGGATCGCGAGCAGGGCGAGCGGGGAGCGCAGGGCGAGCAGCGCGGAGGGCGCGAAGACGAGGACGAGGGTGGCCGCCTTGACGTCCGGGCGGAGCGCGTCGACGGGGGCGAGGGCGAGGGTCGTCAGCAGGGACGTCCCGGCGTCCTCGGGGAGGTTCCCGCCGTGCGCGTAGCCGCCCGCCGGGTTGAACGCGGGCAGCAGCAGTTTGATCTCCACGGCGGAGGCGGCGATTCCGGCGACGGCGGTGAGGACGCCGAGCCGCCGGGGTCCCTTCCAGGCGAGGTACGCGCCCACGGCGGCGAGGGTGAGTCCGAGGTCCTCCTTGACCAGAACGAGGGGCGCGGCCCAGAGGACGGCGGCCCGCCAGCGGCGCCGTCCGAGTGCCACGGCGGCGTACGAGACGAGGGGGACGGCGATGGCCACCTCGTGGAAGTCGAAGGCGACGGCGGACGCGACGCCCCAGCTGAGTCCGTAGACGAGGGCGACGGCGTGGGCGGCGCGGCGGCCGAGGGTCTCCAGCGCCCAGCCGGCGAGCGGGACGACGGCGACGGCCAGCAGCGCGGCCTGGGCGGTGAGCAGCGCGAGCGGGGACGGCCAGATCCGGTAGAGGGGCGCGAGGACGGCGATCGCGGGGTGGAAGTGGTCGCCGAGGAGGTTGAACCCGTCGCCGCGCAAGGGCACGACGGGAGGCTGGAATCGGGCGTAGGCGCGGACGGCCTGCTCGAAGATGCCGAGGTCGTAGCCGGTGGTGCGGAGCAGCAGATGACGGCGTACGGACAGGGTCGCGTAGAGCGCGAAGAGCCCGGCGGCCCAGGCCCAGGGGAGCAGGGCGGCCCGGCGGCGGGCGGCGGGGGCCGATCCGGGTTCCGGCGGGGGCGCGGCGGGGACGGGAGGGGCAGGGGGGCGCCGAGCCCCGCGCCGTACCACCGAGTTGTCAGAAAATGTCCGCATAGATGCGGATGCTAGACGGGGGTGGTGGTCCGGTCCGTTCAGATCCGGGTGTGTGTCGGGCGCCCGTGGGTCACGGAGGGCCGGTCAGCCGGGCCGGTCAGCCGGGGACGGTGAGGGCTCCGGCGACAACGCCCGTGAGCGCGCCCACGATCATGAACGGGCCGAACGGGATCGCGTCCCTGCGCCCGGCGCGGCCGCGGGCCATCAGGACGAGCCCGTACACCGATCCGAACAGGAATCCGGCGAAGGCGCCCGCGAGGAGGACGGACCAGCCGTACCAGCCGAGGACGACACCGAGACCGAGCGCGAGCTTCACATCGCCGAAGCCGAGCCCGCCGGGGTGGATGAGGAAGAGGACGAAGTACCCGGCGCCGAGCGCCGTCCCGCCGAGGAGGGCCGTACCCCAGGAGCCCGCGGCGGCTGGCAGCGGCGCGACGGCGCCCAGGAGTCCGGCCGCGGCGGCGGCGAGCGGCAGGGTGAGCTGGTCGGGAAGCCGGTGGACCCGGATGTCGACCTGGGCCAGGACCATGGCGAACGGCACCAGCAGCAGCCAGACGGCGAGTTCGGGCCGGGGTCCGGTGGCGGCGGCGAGCAGCGCGCAGACAACCGCGGCGACGACGGCGGTATCGCGCGCCCCGGCCGCGGATCCGTGCGCCGGCGCCACCGGTCCGGCCGGCCGGCACCCGGGCCCGCCGAGCCAGCCGCCCGCGGGTCCGGTGAAGGGGTGCCCGTCGGGGCAGGCGTCGCGCCACGCCTCGCCGGGCTCGACGGCGAGCCGGTACACGGCCCGGGGCACCAACAGCCCGGTACCCGCGCCCCACAGGGCGGCGAAGGCGATCAGGGTGACGTACACGGCTCAGAGCGTAGGCGGCGGACACGAAGGGGGCGGGGGGCTTTCCTGGATGTCCACAAGGCCGGTACGGAAGAGTCCGGTTCGGGTCTAGGTTGTCCCGTATGGAGCGGGAGCGGGAGCGATGGCGGAGCGGTACGGGGATGTTGCGGCTCGCGGAGGGTCAGGGCGGGGCGGGGATACCGCTGGAGATCGCCGCGTCGTACGGCCCCCGGCACCGGGGGCTCCTCGGGCGGGACGGTGTCACCGGCGCCCTGCTGCTGACCCCGTGCAATATGGTCCACACCCTGGGGATGCGGTTCGCGATCGACGTGGCCTATCTGGACGCGGAGTTGCGGGTGGTCGACCTGCACACGCTGCGCCCCCACCGGCTCGCCCTCCCCCGGCTCCGCGCCCGCCATGCTTTGGAGGCGGAGGCCGGGGCGATGGGGCGGTGGGGTGTCCGCCCGGGGGTGCGACTGCTGGTCGAACCCGGGCCGTGACCGGGGTCGTACGGTATCGGGCGCGCGGTCAGGAGGCCGCCGGGTTCCAGGGTGGCGCGGGGGTTCGGGCGAGCTTGCGGCGGAGGGCGACCGTCCAGCCGGCCAGGCCGAGCAGCAGCGCCGTACCGAGGCCGAAGCCGGTCACGGCGATCACCCGCATCGTCGCCCGGCGGTCGGATTCCCGGCTGGTCAGGCCCTCCCGGGCGGCCTCGCGGTCGGCTGCGGTGAGACCGAAGCCCGCGGCGACGGGATCGCCCGCGTACGGCGGCGCCTGACGCGGCTTCCCGGCGACGGCGACCTTCAGGGTCAGTGGTGCCGCGGCTCCCGCCGAGCCGTCGGCCGCGTCCCGGGTGACCCGGACGAAGTACCAGCCGGAGAAGCGCATCGCGCCGATCTCGTTGGGGTCGGCGGTGCGGTTGCCGTGCGCGGCCGGCGCGGTGCCCAGGGTGGCCGTACCGTCGCCGCTCCCGGCGTCGGCGTTCCGTACGAAGCCGCGCGCGGTGTTGAAGACCGCCATCCGGATGCCGTCGCCGGGGGCGGCGCCGGAGAGCGCGGCGTCGAGGAAGAGCCGCTGCCCCCAGTCGAGCGGCACCTTGTAGAACCGGCTCTCGCCGGGCCGCAGTTCGTCCCGCCAGACGCCGTGGCCGGTGGCGGGCGCGTCGTTGAAGCCGGTACCGCCGTCGGTGCCCTTCGGTGTTCCCGACGGCGGTTCGGGGGCCTCGGTGGGGTACGAGTCCTCGGCGTCCGCGGAAGCCCCGGCGCCCGTGCGCAACCCCGGTTCCAGCATGAACCTGAGCTCCACCGGCCAGTCGCGGGCGCCGTCCGCCGTTCCGCCGCCGACGGACTCGACGGTGTACACGTACTCGCCCGCCTTCTGGCACTCCCGCCCCGGCCCGATCCGCCGGGTCGCGTAGTCGGCGACGGGCCGGGCCACGGGGGTGTCGAAGGTGATGTCGGTACCGTCGCTGCACCGGGTGCCGCCCAGGGACCGCAGCTCGATCCGGATACCGTCCGATTCGGCGACCGGGGTCCCGGGCGGCGGCGCGAGTACCGCCGAGAGATAGGCGTTGGACGTCCCGTCGAGCCGGACCCGGTACGCCTTGCGCTGCCCGGCGGAGACGGTGTCGGTGTACGTCCCCGGCCGCAGCACGGGCCCGTCGTCCCCGTCCGTGGCACCGGTGACGGGGCGGGCGTCCGGGGCGGTCTCGTACGCCCCGATGCCGTCGGCCGCCGCGCCCACCGGGCCGTTCCGCGCACCCGTCGTGGTGGCCGTCGCCGACTTCGCGGCCCGGGCCTCGCCCACGGCCGAAGCGGAGGCCGCGGCGGCCCGGTCCGGGGTCGCGAGGGGCGCGGCGGTGGCACAGGCGAGCAGAGCGGCGGCGCGTACGGCCAGCCGCCGGAACACCGGCCGGAGCCCGCCGGTCCACCGGCCCCGGGGCAGCCCTGGGCCCGTGCCCGCGGGTGTCGTCACGGGCGTCGTCACGGGCGTCGTCACCGCGTTCGCCACCCGGCCAGGCCCCATCCCGTCCGCTCCTCGGTCCACTCGATCCACTCAGTCCGGCTCAGTCCGGCTCAGTCCGGCTCAGTCCGGCTCATCCCGGCTCGGTCCGCCCGGTCGACGCTTCCCGGTCGCCGGGCCGATCCGCCGGGGCCCGCGACCGGGCCGCAGCGTACAGCGCGCCGCCCGGCGCCCGTACGACAGGTACGACAGTCGGCCCGGCGGCCCGGTCCCGCCGGGTCGGCCGGCCGGGTCGGCCGGCCGGGTCAGCCGGAGGCGCTCCGGGAGCCCGTCGGGAAGGTGATCTCGACCCGGCGGTTCTTCTGCCGCCCTTCGGGGGTGGAGTTGTCGGCGATCGGATATTCCTCGCTGTAGCCGCGGACC
This sequence comes from Streptomyces sp. NPDC059248, assembly GCF_042753905.1. Taxonomy (NCBI): domain Bacteria; kingdom Bacillati; phylum Actinomycetota; class Actinomycetes; order Kitasatosporales; family Streptomycetaceae; genus Streptomyces; species Streptomyces sp. NPDC059248. The sequence continues at coordinate 39,179 of NZ_JBHYZV010000035.1, forward strand.
TCGTAGGTGATACCGGGGTCGTTCAACTGCCGCGTCAGCACCCCGTGCACGGCGTCGGCACGCGCCTTGGAGAGCTTCTGGCCGTGCTCGTACGTCCCGAGGTCGTCGGTGAACCCGAACACCCGGACCCGGCTGGGCCGGTTCTTCCGGATCTCGTTGACGATCGCCGCGATCCGGCCGGACGCCTGCGGGGAGAGCGCGGAGCTGTTCTTGCCGAACAGCACCTCGGCCTGGAGGGCCAGGGTGAGGGACGTGGTGGTCTCCTCGCGCCGCTCCTCGCCGCCCTCGGTCTCCACGATGGAGACGATGTCGAGGACCCTCGGCGCGGCGAGGGTGGCGCCGTCGCGGATCTTCAGACCGGGGTCGGACGAGTCGATCGGCGACGGCTCCGAGGCGCTCACGGCCTCGTCGGGCCCGGCGGCGCCCGGGGTCTCGTCGGCGGACGCTCCGGGAGCCCCGGCCAGTTGCGCGCCCGTCACCAGGATCACCACGGCGACCGCGACGGCGGCGGGGCGGCGCGCTCCGGGGCGCGTACGGCGGCTCATGACAGCCCGATCGTCGCGGTCGGCATGAGCGGCAGCAGTACGTCGACGGACTTGGTCGCGGCGGGCGGCGCCGGGTACTGCGCGAAGAAGTCGAGGCTCTGACCGGGCTCCATGGTGGTGAGGCCGGTGGTGGTGAGGGGGTTGTTCTCGGTGTCGCGGAGGACGTAGTAGCGCTTCTTGGTGGACTTGTCGACCAGGGTCATGCCCGCGAGGGACGGTCCGGTCTGGCTGACCTTGGTCTCGTTGCCGCTCCAGTCGAGGGGCGGGAACTGGCTCTTGCCGCCCCCGTTCTTGAGGATGCCCGAGATCGTGAGGAAACCGCCGCTGTCCCGTTCGGCCCGCCGGATGGTGAGCTGGAAGCCGCCCGCACCGGAGATCGTGGCCAGCGGGCCCTTGTCCTCGCCCTTGTCCCCGCCGGAGCCGTCCTCGGGCTGTTCCGCGCCCCCGGCGCCGTTCTGCCCGCCCGGCTGCTCCGAGCTGCTGCCCGCGGGCGCCGGGTCCGAGCCCTTGCCGTCCGAGCCGCCGTCGTCGCCGAGTCCGCACGCGGTGAGGGAGAACATCAGGGCGACCGCCGCCAGGGCGGCCGGGGCCGTACCGGTTCTGCTCAGGAGCCTTGCTCCGTGCCGGGTCCTCATCAGTGCTGTTCCTTCGTGTCGGTTCACGGTCAGTCCTCGGCGAGGCGTACGGCGAGGAGGTCGGACATCTCGGGGAAGGAGTCCGGCCGCCCGGGGTCGATCGTGAAGTCGCCGTCCTCGCAGCGCAGCTCGCCCAGCGGCGGCTGCTCCGGCGGCTCCTCGCCCTCTTCGGGTGGCTCGGGCTCCTCGCCCTCCGGCGGCGTGGACGGATCGGGCGGTTCCGGGGTCGGCGCCGGGTCGAACGCGCACCTGGACTCGACGACGGCCGTCGCCCGCGCCTGCCCGTGGTCGCTCTCGGTACCGGGGATCACGGTGTCGCCGACCGGGTTCTGGGAGCGCGTGCTTACGGTGAATCCCCAACGGCCGTCCTGGAGCGGGCCACAGCTCTGGACCGTCGCCTTGTTGGACCGGGCCAGTGGGCCGGCCGCCGCGCAGGGCGCGCCCGAGGCGTCCGAGAAGTCGCCTTCGAGCAGCCGCCGGAGGAAGTCCGCGTCCAGCGGGGGCTCCCACAGATCGTCCCCGATCCGGTCGCGGGACTCCTGAGCGGCGGCGAGTGCCGCGGCGTCGGCCGCCGACTGGGTGCCGTTGCGGGTGGCCCCCGCCTGCCCCACCGCGAAGAACGCGAGGGCGGCCAAGAGCACCAGGGCCACCATGGTGATGTACAGCGGTGCCGCCTGGCCCGTATCGCCCGGCGTCCGCGGTCCGCCGTCCGTTCGCCGTAGGAGCGCCGCTACTTGCCGCCGCCGCTGTTGAGGATGTCGCTGACCTTGCTCCTGAGGCCGGTGGCGATGTCCTTGTGCACACCGGTGCCGACGATGGCCGCGATGATCAGCCCGACCAGCACGATCACCCCCACGTACTCCACCGCCCCCTGCCCGCGGTCCCGCCGTTCCTTCAGCGCCTGTGCCCTGGCCGCCGTCCAGGCTCCGAGGTGCACCCGGGTCTTGACCAGGACCTTCAGCGTCGCGTTCGCCATCGTCTTCCCCTTCGGCGCCGGCGGCACCACGAGACCCGCCCGGCTCGTACCGGTTCATGACACCACCCGCCGTGACGGCTTCCTCGCGGTACGTACGGACAGCGTCGCCTGCACTGTATGACGTGGCAGAACCGTTGCGAAGAGGGCCAAGCCCCCAACGTCGCGCCACAGCGGCGAGTTGAGGAGCTAAGAGCCGATTTCGGCCGACGCCGGAAGGGGTATCGCCGGGACCGGACGACGGGGCTCCGGGGAACGGCCGTCCGGATCCGCCGAAGGTGTTCGGTACGGCGGGCGGCGAGGGCCGCCGCTGTGGTGGTGGCACGGGATTCCCCTCCCGCCTGTCCGGCCCGGTCGTGACGGTGGACGGCCCGCCGGGCGCGCCGGGGTCCGCCGTCGAATGTCCCACATTCGATTGCGAAAGCGAAGACTGTCGGGTGAACTCGCCGCGGGCGCGCCGGAGTCGCGCCCCGTACCACCGGTGATACCGCTCCCCGCGCACGGCGCTCAGCCGCCGAGGACGTCGGCCAGGTCGACACCGGAGCCGTAGTAGAAGCTCATCACGATCAGGATCATCGTGGCGGGCAGCATGACCAGGGTGACCACGAGGGTGGCCTTCGGGATGGCGCGGGCGGCGTCGCGCCGGGCGTTCTGGGCGTCCGTACGCCGCATGTCGGTGGCGATCTGGATCAGTGTCTCCACGATCGGCGCGCCCAGCTCCTCCCCCTGCTGGAGCGCCGTGACGAACATCGACACCTGCTCGCTGTCGTTACGTCTGCGCAGTTGGTCGAAGGCGTCGCGGCGGCTGACGCCCATATCCATCTGGCGCAGGGTGATCCGGATCTCGTCGGCCCACGGGCCCCGGTACTTCTCCGCCACCCGCTCCAGCGCCTGCCGGAAGCCGAGTCCGGCGGAGACGACCACGGCGAGGACATCGAGGAAGTCGGGGAGGGTGCGTTCGATATCGGCGCGGCGGCGGCGGATCGCGGCCCGGATGATCACATCGGTCCAGGTCAGTCCGAAGACGAGGGCCAGGATCGCGACGAGGAACTGGCCGCGCAGCAGCATGGAGAAGGCGGCGGCGACGCCCAGGGCGCCGTAGACGGCCCGGCGGGCGGCGTAGCGGTCGACGGTCAGTCCGCCGGGGTTGCCCGCCGCGTCGAGCCGCCGGCGCAGCGCGTCGACCCGTTTGGATCCCATGGCGGTCAGGACGGCGGGGGCGTACCGCATACCGAGCCGGTCGATCCCGGAGCCGACGGCGGTGGTGCGGGTGGCGCCGACCTCCAGGGCGAGGACGAGGTCGCCGGGGAGTTTGGCGTCGGCGCGGTACATCCGGATCCCGTGGAAGATCCCGTACACCGAGAGTCCGAGAAGCGCGGCGAGCAGCAGTCCGGTCATCGTGGTTCTCCTCCTTTCCTTCTCTTCCTGTCTCTGCCTTCTCTTCTTCCGGTGCTCACACCTGGATCCGGGACATCCGGCGGATCATCAGTCCGCCGGCGATGTACAGGCCGACCGCGATCAGGGTGGCGGTCTGGCCGACGAACGAGCCGGTCATCTCGTCGAGCGCGCCCGGTGTCATGGCGTTGATCATCAGCAGGAAGCCGAAGCCGAGCAGGGGGACGGCGAAGGCGGTCACCTTGATCTGGGAGAGCATCGTGGTGACCTCGCGCCGGGTCTCCTTCCGTTCCTCCAGCGTCTGGGTGAGGTTGCGCAGGGAGCTGACGACCTGGCCGCCCGCGCGGTTGGCGAGGACGAGGGTCGTGACGAGGACGACGAGTTCCCGGGAGGGGAGCCGTTCGCCGAGTTCGGTGAGCGCGTCGTCGAGGCTCTGGCCGACGGCGAGCCGGTCGGCGACGATCCCGAGTTCGGCGCCCGCCGGGTCGTCCAGCTCGTCGGCGGCCATGGCGATCGCCGTACGGAGCGCCAGCCCGGCCTGGGTGGCGTTGGCGAGGACGCGGGCGAGTTCGGGGAGCTGGTTGATGAACGCCTCGGTCCGTTTGGCCTGCTGCCAGGTGAGGAACGATTCGGTGCCCCACAGGGCCGCGAAGGCGGCCAGCACCCCGAAGAAGGGGGTGAAGACGGCGGCGACGACCAGATAGACGGTGACGAGTACGGCGGCGGTGGCGGCGACGTACTCGCCCGGGGTGATGTCGAGGCCGGTGGTCCGGATCCGGCGGTCGAGCCGGCGGCCGTAGCGGGTCCGGCGCACCCGGCGGTCGACGGCGGTGAAGCGGCGTCTGCGCCCGCCGGTCTCGGCGGACGCGCCGGTCTGGGACATCCGGGCGACGAGCTCCCGGGTCCTGGCCCGGCCGACGGACCAGTGGTGGACGCCGAGGACCCCGCACACGCCCGCGAGGAGGACGGCCGCGAGGGTGAGGAGCACAGGGGTGGTCATAGCGGTCGGAAACCTTCTGGGACGGGGGCGGGGGCGGTGGTGAGTGCGGTACGGGCCGTGGGCGTGGTCATAGCGCTCGGGTCCCCCGCACCGCGAGCTGTTCGTCGCTCTCGGCGACCCCGAACACCAGCGGCAGGACCTCGTTCCGCAGATGCAGCCGCTGGGCGATCCGGCGGGGCACCGGGTGGTAGACGAACCGGCCGTGGACGCGGCCGTCGGCCGACATGGGCCGGGCCTCGAAGCCGCAGACGGAGACGATGCGGTAGTCCTCGCGGCCGTACGAGTCCACCACGGCGATCTCCGTGACGCGGCGGGAGCCGTCGGCGTGCCGGGTGAGCTGGACGATCACATCGACGGCGCTGTTGATCTGATCCTTGATCGCCGCGAAGGGGATCTCGACCTCCGACATGGAGGCGAGGGTCTGGAGCCGCATCAGCGCGTCCTCGGCGCTGTTGGCGTGGACGGTGGCGAGGGATCCGTCGTGGCCGGTGGACATGGCCTGGAGCATGTCGAGGGTCTCACCGCCGCGGACCTCGCCGACGATGATGCGGTCGGGGCGCATCCGGAGGGAGTTGCGGACCAGGTCGCGGATGGTGACCCGGCCCTTGCCCTCCACGTTCGGGGGGCGGCTCTCCAGGGTGATGACATGGCTCTGCTGGAGTTGGAGTTCGGCGGAGTCCTCGATGGTGACGACGCGTTCGTCCTCCGGGATGAGACCGGAGAGGGTGTTGAGGAGGGTGGTCTTGCCGGTGCCGGTGGCGCCGGAGACGATCACATTGAACTTGGCCCGGACGAAACCGGCGAGCAGCAGGGTCATCTGCTCGTCCAGCGACCCCATACCGATCATCTCGGCGAGGGTGAAGGCGCGGGGGAAGCGGCGGATGGTGAGGATGGGTCCGCTGAGGGAGAGCGGCGGGATGATGACATTGACCCGCTCGCCGGAGGGGAGGCGGGCGTCCACCATGGGATTGGCCTCGTCCACCCGGCGGTTGACGGTGGAGACAATGCGTTCGATGGTCTGCATCAGCTGCTCGGTGGAGGAGAACCTCATCGGGAGCTGTTCCAACCGGCCGGCCCGTTCGACATAGACCTGTTCGGGGCCGTTCACCATGATCTCGCTGATCGACGCGTCCTCCAGCAGCGGTTCGAGGATGCCGAGCCCGAGCGCCTCGTCCACGACGCGCCGGATGAGCTGGGCGCGTTCGGCGGTGGAGAGGACCGGGCCCTCCCGGCTGATGATGTGGCCGAGTACCCGTTCGAGCCGGACCCGGCGGTCGCCGGCGGCGAGCGCCGACATCTCGGCGAGGTCGATCTCCTCCAGCAGCTTGGCGCGGTAGACGGCGACGAGACGGCTGACCTCGCCCCGGCCGTCGACCGGTTCGGGGCTGCCGATGCGGGCCCGCAGGCTCATGTCTGTCATCTCCCGGGTGGTGCGGTGGCTCGGTACGCGGTACTCGGTACGCGGTTCTCGGTGTTCAACGGGGGCGGGGCTGTCGTACGGCTCAGTCGCAGGGCATGGTCACGGTCCTCACCGCCGGATCGATGCCGAAGCCCGGCAGCAGCGACGGCACATCGACGACGGCGGTCACGGACACCTCGTCGTCCTCGTCGGCGCAGCGGCCGGAGTCGAAGGAGGCGCCGTCCGCGAGCCAGCCGCTGATCGCCGCCCGGCCGGCCGCCGGGCCCCGGCCCGACCCGTCCACGGTGGCCTCGGTCCTGGCGGCGGTACGGGCCGCGGTGCCCGCCTGCTGGGCGGTGTAGGCGACGATGCCGACCTGGATGGCGGCGAGGGCGACGAAGAGGAGCAGCGCGAGCACCCCCGCGAACTCGACGGCGGCCTGCCCCCGGTCCCGTGACCGTCCGCGCGCGAGGGCGAACCGGCTCCGCCGGGCCGTCACCGTTCCTCCCTCTCGTCGAGCGCGGCGCCCTCGCCGTCGACGGTGACCCCGATATCGGCGCCGCCGGGGAAGAACAGCGGGACCCGCATCCGTACCTCCGCCCGGAACAGCTCACCGTCCGCCCGGCAGGAGACGCGGGCCCCCTTCCAGGAACTCGGCAAGGTCCTGCGGGCCGCCGTGTCGCAGGCGCCTTGGCCTCCGACGGCCCCCGCCCTGGCGCCCTCGTCGGCGGCGTTCCCGGCCAGGGAGAAGGTGTAGCCGGTGAGGGCCGCCTGCCAGAGCAGCCCGATGGTCAACAGGATCACCGGGAGCGTGCCGGCGAACTCCACCGCCGCCTGCCCCCGGTCGTCGTACCGCCGCTCGGGCAGAAGCCGGAGCCGTGGCCGTACGCGCCCCCCGCCCGCGCCGGGGCGGTGGCGTACGGCGGCACGCCGATCCGGCGTCCGCGCTCCGCCGTTCACCGCCCGCCACCCCCCGTGCCCCTCATCGCGACCGCCCCCGCCGCAGCCCGATCGAGCCACGGTCGCCCCGGAAGCGGCCCGTCTTCTGCGCCCCGGCCTCCTCGGGGATCCGGACCAGGCCCAACTCCCCGGCGAGCGCCCACAGCGCCTGCTTCACCGCCGACTTGGCCTCCAGGTCCTGCATCCGGCCGGCGTCGATCACCGGCTGGAGCTCCTTGAAGCCCGCGGGGACGGTCGCCCTCGCGACCCGTGTGCCGGTGATCCGTTCGATCAGCGGCGGCTGGATCTCGGTGGTCCTGGTGTGCCGGTTGACGACGGTGACGGTCTCCTCGGCCTTGCGGATCTGGAGCCGGTCCCACATCCGGACCATGCGCTTGGCGGCCCGGACGGCGACCACGTCGGGCGTGGTCACCAGGATCGTCGTATCGGCCATCTCGATGGCGGCGGCGTTGCCCCCGGTCAGCTGGGTCCCGCAGTCCACGATCACCACCTCGTGCCGACCGCGCAGGGCGCTGACGATCTGGCGTACGGCCCGGTCGCCGACGTCCTCGCCGCGTTCCCCGTCGGCGGGGGCGAGCAGCAGCCCGAGGCCGGTCTGATGCGCGAAGAGGGCGTCCTGAAGCACCCGGGGCGAGATGTCGGAGATCCCCGCCAGGTCGGCGACGGAGCGGCGGAACTGGACGTCGAGATAGGACGCCACGTCCCCGGCCTGGAGGTCGAGGTCGACCAGGGCGACCGTCCGGCCGGACGCCCGCGCGGCCAGGGCGAGCTGGACGGCCGTGACGGTCGTCCCCACCCCGCCCTTGGCGCCGCTGACGGTCACCACCGTCCCGCCGGACCCGGCGGCGACCAGTTCACCGGCGTGCCCGAGGTGGCGGCGTACACCGGTGGACCAGCCGGCGGCCGACTGCACGCGCTGGGCGAGTTCCTCGTACGACAGCGGCAGCCCGATCAGGCCGCGGGCGCCGGAGTCCATCGCGGCCGAGTACAGTCCGGGCCCGGCGTCCACGGTGACCAGGACGACCCCGACCGAGGGGAAGCGGAGCGCGACTTCCCGGATCAGCTCCAGGGCCGGGACCGGGCCGATCCGCTCGTGGACCAGGACCACTTCGGGGAGTTCGTCGAGCGAGTCGGCGGCGAGCCGGGCCAGCAGGTCGAGCAGCGACGTCGAGTCGCCGACCGGAGGCGAAGGCTCGGCGTCGGGCAGTTGGCTCAGCAGGGTGGTGACCGACCTGGCCGCGTCCGGGTCCCCCACGGCCGGGAGGATGCGTGTGGTCATCCGGCACTCACCTGCTCTTGTCTTCGTCGAGGGTGTAGGTGCTGTCGCCGGGCTTCAGCGCACCGGGGCTCCCCTTGGCGAGGAGGGCGAGCCGGACGTTCTCGGCGAAGGACTCCGCGTAGGCGACGCGCTGGGCGTCCGCGGTGGTCAGCGCGAAGGTGATGGGGACGGCCTCCCGGTCGGCGTCCCGGCGCTCGTCGCGCTTGGCGGAGATCGGGGTGAGGCTGCCGACGTCGATGACCCGGGCCTTGGAGACGATGATCCGCGACTCGTCGGGGTCGCTCTCCCGGCGGCCCTCGAAGGTGGCGAAGATATTCACCAGATCACCGGGGGCGATCTTCCCGGCCACCCCGGTCGCGGCATCGATCATGATCGCGATCTCCTGCTCGCCGGCGGCCAGCGTCGGGCGCTTGACGATCATGTCCTCCTGGAGGAGGGACCCCTTGCGGAGCTTGGTGACCGCTATCCGGCCGCGGATGGTGCCCAGATCGGTGACGGCGCTGTCGGAGAGCCACCGCTCGGGGATCGCGGTCTTCTCGAACTGGTCGGCGCGCAGGGCGGTGTAGGGCGCGATATCGGATTTCAGCCGGTACGCGGTGACCTCGGGCCCGACCTTGGAATTCACGTCGCCGATCACGGTGATCACGCCGAAGAAGGCGGCGAGGGCGCAGAGGACCGAGATCGTGAGCAGGACGACGCCTCGGCGTTGGCGTGAATTCATGAGCTGGGGAACCTCGTTCGCGGAAAGGAGGAAGTGACGGAGGAGACGGCGGATAAGGCAGAGGACTGAGACGGCCGGGACGGGCGGGACGGGCAGGGCGGGCGGGACGGCCGGGGCGGACAGGACGACCGCGACGACGGGGACGGCCGGACGCGGGCCGCGGCGCCGCCGGACCCGTTCGTACGGCGCCGGCGGCGGTCGGCACCGGGCCGGGGCCGGCCGTCGCCCCGGCCGCGGCGCGGGCGGGCGTGGTCAGCCTGCGGGAGTTCCATGGCCCAGGACACCGGAGTTCCGCGGCCCACCGAGTTCCGGGAGGTGGCCGTGGCCCGCCGGAGCGGCGGGCGCCGAGCAGAAACCGCAGAGGTCGCCGATGAGTTCGATCCCGCACCACGCGCACTTCTCCCGGCGGACGGAGGAGACCAACTGGTAGAGGATCGAGATATCGGGCAGGAAGGCGGCGAACTCCACCAGCTTGCCGGTGCCCCACCAGCCGGGCGAAGCGGCGGGCAGGGGGACCTCGTCCACGCCCTGGACCTGCCAGGCGGGGGCGAGGCTGCCGGTGATCCAGTCCGGCTGGGCCTGCCCCTGGGCGATCACCATGCGGGTGGCGAAGTCGGGCCCGGCGAGGGTCGTGCCCGACCGGTCGCCGGAGCCGAGCCGGATCAGCTCCGGCTGGGGATTGGCCAGAACGGCGAAGTGCGCGCCCGGCACCCAGGACTTGGCGTGCGACTTGAGCCCCACCGGCACCCGGTCGAGCCGGGCCACGGAGTGCAGCAGCGCCCCGCTGTAGACGTAGTGGGAGAGCAGCCTGGCGGCCGAGGCGACGACGCCGGGCCCGAGGTCGCAGATCGAGAGCTGGCGGAGCTGGCGCACGATCACCGCGACGCCGAGCGGCGGCAGGTCCAGTTTGAGCAGGGCCAGCCGGGGGCTCTCCAGAACGGAGCGCACGGTGTGCAGCCGCCGTTCATGGGCGACGGGGATCGACGCGGGGTAGGGAACGACGACATGTCCGTACTGCTCCAGCAGTAATCCGGCCGTCCGCAGGGCGTCGTCCAGCGGGGCCTCGTCGGGGGACGGCAGCGCGGCCGCCGTGGGCGTATGCGGGTCCATCGGCGGTAGCACCAGATCTGCGCTGGTGACAGCTATTGCGGTCGGCACGCTGGTTCCCCGTTCGACAACGGTGCACGGGGGTCCGTGACCGCGGTTCCGTACTGCCTGCTGCTCCTGCATCAGCACTTTAGCCACGCGGGGGCGGCCGGAGAACACCCCGCCGGAACTCACCGCCCCGCCCCGTACACGCTCCGCTCAGGCCATAGCGCTGCATACCCGGATGAAGCGCTACGAAATCCTCGGACCGTCATCGGCGGAGTACCCGGCAGCCCCACCCGATACCCCCGCCCCGCCCCGCACAAGGGCCGAGTGGCCCGAATCTTCGTCGACCGCCGCGAAATCGGCTGAAAATCGCCCCTGGCCATCCCGGGCGTCGGCCGGTCGCGGACCGCCGGGCGGGGGCGGCCCGCGACGGGGAATCGCTGACGGAGGTCTTGACAACCTCATTGGTCTGGACCAGTTTTACGCCAAGCGGCGGCTCGCGGCCCGGACACCGGCGACCGCGGCCCCGCCCGTTCCTCCCCCTGTCGTGACGTATTCCCTGCTCCCCCCACCCCCCACGCACCCGTCCTAGTACCTCCACCCCCACACCTTCCGGAGGCAGTACGTGGTATTCAGCAGACGTCCGCGGAGATGGCTCGGCGGAGCCCTGGCGCTCGCCGTCGGCGCCGGTCTCACCGTCCTCGGCACCGCGGGCCCGGCCATGGCGGCCGATATCAACAACGCCAAGAACGCCGGCTTCGAGACCGGCCTCACCAACTGGACGTGTACCGGCGGGAACGGCGCGACCACGTCGACCCCGGTCCGTACCGGCGCCTCCGCCCTCAAGGGCACCCCGGCGGGCACCGACATCGCCCGGTGCAGCCAGACCGTGGCGGTCAAGCCCAACTCCACCTACAGCCTGAGCGCCTACGCCCAGGGCAGCTTCGTCTATCTCGGCGCCTCCGGCACCGGGACCACCGACGTCTCCACCTGGTCGCCCGGCGGCGGCACCGCCTGGAACCAGCTCTCCACCAGCTTCCGCACCGGCGCCTCCACCACCTCGGTGACGGTCTACACCCACGGCTGGTACGGCCAGTCCGCCTACTACGTGGACGACGTCAGCGTCTTCGGTCCCGACGGCGGCGGTGGCGGCGAGGAGCCGCCCGTGATCCCGGCGGTCCCGGCCGGGCTCGCCGCGGGCGCGCCGACGACCACCACGGTCCCGCTGAACTGGAACGCCTCCCCCGGCGCCACCGAGTACCACGTCTACCGGAACGGGACGAAGGTCCAGACGGTCACGTCGAACTCGACGACCATCACCGGCCTTACCCCCAACACGCAGTACTCCTTCACGGTCTCGGCGTCCAACACCGCGGGCGAGTCCGCCGTGTCGGCCCCGCCGGTCACGGTCCGCACCCTGCTGGAGGACATCAACCCGCCCGTGCCCCGGCACGCGGTCACCGGCTACTGGCAGAACTTCAACAACGGCGCGACCGTCCAGAAGCTGCGCGACGTCAGCCCGAACTACGACATCATCGCCGTCGCCTTCGCCGACGCCACCGCCACACCCGGCCAGCTGACGTTCAACCTCAGCTCCGCGCTCGGCTACGCCAACGTCGCCGAGTTCAAGTCGGACGTCGCCGCCAAGCGGGCCGCGGGCAAGTCGGTCATCATCTCCGTCGGCGGTGAGATCGGCAATGTCACCATCAACAGCGACGCCTCCGCGACCGCCTTCGCCGACAGCGCCTACGCGCTGATGCAGGAGTACGGCTTCAACGGCGTCGACATCGACCTCGAGCACGGCATCAACTCGACCTACCTCACCAAGGCCCTCCGCCAGCTCTCCGCCAAGGCGGGCCCGCGGATGGTCCTGACGATGGCCCCGCAGACCCTCGACATGCAGTCGACCGGCACCGAGTACTTCAAGCTGGCGCTGGCGGTCAAGGACATCCTCACGGTCGTCAACACCCAGTACTACAACAGCGGCGCGATGCTCGGCTGCGACGGCCGGGTCTACTCGCAGGGCACCGTGGACTTCCTGACCGCCCTCAGCTGCATCCAGCTCCAGGGCGGCCTCGACCCGTCGCAGGTGGGTATCGGGGTCCCGGCGTCGCCGCGCGGCGCGGGCGGCGGCTACGTCTCCCCGTCCACGGTGACCGCGGCGCTGGACTGCCTGTCCCGCGGCACCAACTGCGGTACCTTCCGGCCGGCCCGGACGTACCCGACCCTGCGCGGCGCGATGACCTGGTCCATCAACTGGGACGCCCTCTCGGGCAACGCCTGGTCCAACGTCGTCGGACCCCACGTCCGCGGCCTTCCGTAGCACCACCCGCCCGGCGGCGTACCCCCCTCACCCGAGGACGTAGGCCGCCGGGCGTACCGGCACCGACCGGCCAGTCGTACGTACCGTCCACCCCCACGCCCAGGTCGTACGACACCAGCGGCAGCGCCACCGACCTGTCCCGGTGGCGCTGTCGCGCGTTCCGCGTCCACCTCCCGTCTCCCGTCTCCCGCCTCCCGTACCCCCGCCAAGCCCACGCCCGGCCCCCGCGCACGACCCGGGGCCGGGATTCGCCTTTCGTGCCCGTACGCCCCGCCGCGCACCGATCCACCCCGGACGCCATCTTGACCCGTCCATGTCATGGCCCCACGATGTGTGCCCACACGGCACCATCCGCGTCGCATACCTGTTCCACCCCCACCCCATCAGGAGACAGCATGCGCCAACGCATCCGCGGCAGCGGCCGGGGCAGACGGACCGCGGCGATCACAGCCCTGCTGGCGATCGCGCTCACCGCGCCCCTTACCGCCAACGCGGTCCAGCCCGACCCCGCGTCCGACCGTACGTCCGAACGGACGGCGGCGGCCGTGGCGGCCGAGGAGAGGACCACCCAGTACCAGATCGACGGTGTGGCGGGACCGGCGCAGCGCACGAAGCTCGCCGCGACCGGCGTCGCGATCGACGAGGTCGACGCCCACGCGGTCGTCGTCAGCGCCTCCCCGTCCCAGGCGAGGAAGCTGCGGGCGCTCGGCTACCGGCTCACGGCCCTGCCGGGACCCCCGGCCCGTACCGCGGCCGGGGCCGACGTCAAACCCCTCGACTTCCCGCCCGCCGACTCCCGTTTCCATAATTACGCGGAGATGAACACGGCGATCGACCAGCGCATCGCGGCCCACCCGAACATCATGAACAAGCGGGTGATCGGCAAGACCCACCAGGGCCGGGACATCGTCGCGATCAAGGTCAGCGACAACGTCTCCACCGACGAGAACGAACCCGAGGTCCTGTTCACCGCGCAGCAGCACGCGCGGGAGCATCTGACCGTCGAGATGGCCCTCTACCTGCTGCGCGAGCTGGGCGAGGACTACGGCACGGACTCCCGGATCACCAACGCGGTCAACGGCCGGGAGATCTGGATCATCCCCAGCATCAACCCGGACGGCAGCGAGTACGACATCGCCACCGGCTCCTACCGGAGCTGGCGCAAGAACCGGCAGCCCAACACCGGTTCCACGGCCGTCGGTACCGACCTCAACCGCAACTGGAACTTCCGGTGGGGCTGCTGCGGCGGCTCCTCCACCAGCCCCGGCTCCGACACCTTCCGCGGCCGGGCCGCCGAGTCCGCGCCCGAGGTGAAGGTCGTCGCCGACTTCGTCCGCAGCCGGGTCGTCGGCGGTCGGCAGCAGATCAGGACCGGGATCGACTTCCACACGTACAGCGAGTTGGTGCTCTGGCCGTACGGCTACACCTACTCCGACACCGCGCCCGGGATGACCCAGGACGACCGGAACGCCTTCGCCGCCGTGGGGCAGAAGATGGCGGCCAGCAACGGCTACACACCGCAGCAGGCCAGTGATCTCTACATCACCGACGGGTCGATCGACGACTGGCTCTGGGGCGACCAGCGGATCTTCGGCTACACCTTCGAGCTGTATCCGCGCGGCGCGTCGGGCGGTGGCTTCTATCCGCCGGACGAGGTGATCGAGCGGGAGACCAGCCGCAACCGGGACGCCGTCCTGCAACTGCTGGAGAACTCCGACTGCATGTACCGCTCGATCGGCAAGGAGGCGCAGTACTGCTGACCCTCTGAGCCCTCCGCGGGCGGGGCGGCGGCCCCGCCAGGACATGTCGGACGACCGGCGCGCGCCCATCGGGCCGCGCCGTTCGTTCGTGCCCACGCCGTTTTTCGCGCCCGTACGGTTCTTTCGAGCCCGCGTATGCTCCGTTCCGAGCGCCCCCGCGCACCCCGGTCCCGCCCCTCGGCCGGTGCGCGGCCGGTTCGCGGCCGGTTCGCGTCGGCCGAACCCCGGCGATTCGCCCCGGGGCCCGGCGATACCGGGCCACACACCTCGCCGCGATACCGAAAGATGGCTGAATTTTTGCGTGAACCGCCCGCGTGTCGCCTTTTCCGGACCGCCGGTGATGGACTTTGCCCACCGTTGCCGGTGGTGAACGCGTCAACTGTTCTATAAGGTCCCCGGAGTTGACCACTTCGCACACGTCTGCTGTGCACGAGGAGCAGTAAATGGCAGTGTTCGGCGTCGCCGCAGTCGCCGCCCTTTTACTCGCCGCAGTCGCGGCGGCGCTCGGGTACCGGTCACAGGCCCGTCGCGCACGGGCCCGTGCGACCGATCTGGCGACGGCCGCCGACCGGTTCGCCGACCAGTCCGTGCCCGCCCTGATGGCCGTGATCCGCCAGGGCGCCAGGGCCGGTTCCGCGCTCGCGGCCGTACCGGCGCCGGAGAATCCCGCCTATCAGCGGGTGCTCCGGCAGATCGCCGACGAGGCGGAGCGCGCCGAACGGCTCCGGGCCGCCGCCGTGAAGGAGGCCGGGCTCGGTGAGAAGCGCCGGGCCGCGGCGATGGCGGCCTGTGCCAACGCGGCGGGCCGGATGCAGGCCATGACCACCGGCATGCTCGCGGACCTGCGCGAGATGGAGCACCTCCACGACGACGAGGACGTCCTCGCGGATCTGCTCCACCTCGACCACCGCACCGCCCAGGCCGGCCGGCTCGCCGACAGCATCGCCGTCCTCAGCGGGGCCCGCTCCGGGCGCCGCTGGGCCAAGCCGATCCCCATGGAGTCGATCCTGCGCGGCGCCATGGGCCGGATCGCGGGCTATCAGCGCGTACGTCTCCGCTCGGTCGCCGACATCGCTGTCGCGGGCCACGCGGCGGAGGGCGTGATGCACCTCCTGGCCGAACTCCTCGACAACGCCTGCAACTTCTCGCCGCCCACCACCGACGTCCACGGCTATGTCGCCGAGGTCCCGGCCGGCGCGGTGATCACCATCGAGGACAGCGGTCTGGTGATGGGCGATACGGCGCTGCGCCGTGCCGAACGGGCGGTCACCGGCGACTCCGGCGACCTGTCCACCCTGACCGGTACCCGGCTCGGCCTCGCCGTGGTGGGACGGCTGGCGAAGAAGCACGGGCTCACGGTCTCGTTCCGCCCGTCGGCCATCGGCGGCACCGGGGTGGTCGTGATGATCCCCCAGGAGCTGATCACCCGCAGCCGTCCGGACGAGCCCCAGGTTCCGGTCGCCCTGCGCCGCACCACGCGGCCCGCGGCGACGGCACCGGCACCCCTGACCCCTGCCGGAACCCCAGTACGGGGATCAGGCACCCGATCCGCCGACTCCACCCGATCCACCGGATCCGCCGATTCCGTCGGGGGCCCCGCCCCCGCCCCGGAGTCCGGCGCCCGGCCGCCCCAGGTCGCCGAGCTGCCCAAGCGGCGGCGCGGCAGAACCCTGGCGGCCACCCATCCCGAAGGACTGCCCAGCTCCGCCGCGCCGGCCGGTTCCGGCCCCGGCGGTACGAGCGCCCGGCCGCAATCCTCCGGCGCCGGAGCCCGCTTCGGCGCCTTCCGCCGGGCCGTCACCGGACGGCAGCCGGAGACCGGCCCCGGCACGACCACGACCACTCCCCCCGCGACTCCCCTTTCGGAGGACGACCGATGACCGTATCCGCCACCGGCGCGGCTGGCCTCGGCTGGCTGCTGGAAGGACTGCTGGAACGTACGCCCGGCACCCGGCACGCGCTCGTGCTGTCCCGGGACGGCCTGAAGCTCTGCCATACCGCGGAGCTGTCCGCGGACCGCGCCGACCAGCTCTCCGCGATCTCCGCCGGCATCCAGAGCCTCTCCCACGGCGCGTCCGTGGAGTTCGGCGACGGCTCCGGCGGCGTACGCCAGTCGATGACCGAGTTCTACGGCGGGATCCTCTTCATCGCCGAGGCGGGCGAGGGCAGCCATGTCGCCGTCGTCGCCGCCGAGGACGCGGACGCCGGACTGGTCGGCCACAACATGCTCGAACTCGTCGAGCAACTGGGCGAGCACCTGAGCTCGCCGCCCCGGTCCGCCGAGCCCGCCCCCGTGGATTGATCCGGATGGTCCGCGCCGCCCGGGACGAGAACCCGGACCGTCTCTACACGCTGACCGGCGGCCGGAGCCGCCCCAGCCGCAACGACTTCGACCTGGTGACCCTGGTGGTCGCCGAGTGCGAACCGGCCCGGGGGATGCAGTCGGAGCACGCCGCGATCCTGCGGCTCTGCCCGCTGCCGGTGGCCGTCGTCGAGATCGCGGCCGAGCTGCGGTTACCGGTCAGCATCACCAAGATCCTGCTCTCCGATCTGCTGGACGCGGGCCGGATCACCGTCCGCCATCCGCGCACCCTGGCCTCCCCGGCGCGGCTTCCCGACCACGCGACCCTGGAGAAGGTGCTCGTTGGACTCCGCGAACTCTGACCTCGCCGAG
The DNA here is from genome assembly GCF_042753905.1 of Streptomyces sp. NPDC059248. Taxonomy (NCBI): domain Bacteria; kingdom Bacillati; phylum Actinomycetota; class Actinomycetes; order Kitasatosporales; family Streptomycetaceae; genus Streptomyces; species Streptomyces sp. NPDC059248. The sequence goes on from NZ_JBHYZV010000035.1 coordinate 55,935, forward strand.
CCGCGCCCGGCGTCCCGTACCCCGCTCAGCCGTACGGCCGACAACGGGTTGAAGATCGTCATCGTGGGCGGCTTCGGGGTGGGCAAGACCACCATGGTCCGCTCGGTCAGCGACATCCGTCCGCTGAACACCGAGGAGACGATGACGCTCGCCGGGCGGGACATCGACGACCTGCGGGCCGTGCCGAACAAGACGTCGACCACCGTCGCGTTCGACTTCGGCCGGATCAGCCTCGACGAACGTACGGTGCTGTACCTCTTCGGCGCGCCCGGCCAGGAGCGGTTCTGGTTCCTGTGGGACCGGCTCTTCAGCGGCACGCTGGGCGCGGTCGTCCTCGTCGACGACCGTCGTCTCGCCGATTCCTGGTACGCCATCGACCGCCTCGAACACCACGGGACCCCGTTCATCGTGGCCCGGAACGACTTCGGCGGACCGCCGCACCAGGCGGAGCGGATCCGGGACGCGCTCGACCTCGATCCGCATGTCCCGCTGATCGACTGCGACGCCCGCTCCCGCGCCTCCAGCAAGAAGGTGCTCATCACCCTGGTCGAGCATCTGCAAGCACTCGTCGGCACTCCGGAGACGGCCTGATGACCACCCCAGAATCCGCCCGGACCGGCGGCTGCCCGGTCCATACGGGGGACGGCTCCGCCGTATCGCTGAGCGGCCCCCGCTTCCACACCGAGCCGCATCAGCTCTACCGGGAGATGCGCCGGGAGCACGGCCCGGTGGTCCCGGTCGAGCTGCCCGGGAACATCCCGGCCTGGCTGATCGTCGGCTACCACGAGATGCACCAGGTCACCAGCGACCCGGAGCTGTTCCCACGCGATGTGGGCCTGTGGAACCAGTGGCCGAACATCCCCGCTGACTGGCCGCTGCTGCCGATGATCCAGCCGCCCCAGCCCTCCATCTACTTCACCGCGGGGGCCGACCACCGGCGCCACGCCGACATGGTGGTCCCGGCGCTGGAGAGCGTCGACCCGTTCGAGCTGCGGCATGTCTGCGAGGAGCTGTCGGACCGGCTGATCGACGCGTTCTGCGGGCGCGGCGAGGCCGATCTGGTGACCGAGTTCGCCAAGCCGCTGCCGGTGCTCGCGCTCGCCCGGGTGCTGGGCTACTCGGACGAGGACGGCACGACACTCGCCCGCGCGCTCGGTGAACTCGTCGACGGCGGCGAGGGCGCGCAGCGGGCCCACGCCGAGTATCTGGCCCTCAACCAGAAGCTGGTGAAGGCCAAACGGAACGAGCCCGCCGACGACGTCACGTCCTGGATGCTGGCGCAGGAGGGCTTCACCGAGGAGGAGGTGGCGCTCAATGTGAAGGACGTGCTGGGCGCCGGCTTCGTCACCACGGCCGACTGGATCGGCAACTCGATCCGGCTGATGCTCACCGACGACCGGTTCGCGGCCGCGCTCGGCGGCGGCCGGCACAGCATCGGCCAGGCCATGAACGAAGTCCTGTGGGAGGACACCCCGACCCAGATCCTCGCGGGCCGCTGGGCGGCCCGGGACACCCTGCTCGCCGGGCGGCAGATCCGCGCCGGCGATCTGCTGATGCTGGGCCTGGCGGCGGCCAACGCGGACCCGCTGATCCAGCAGCAGTTCTCGCCCTCGCGGGGCGGCAACAGCGCCCACTTCTCCTTCAGCCACGGCGAGTACCGCTGCCCGCTCCCGGCGCAGGAGATCGCCGAGATCGTCGCCCGTACCGCGATCGAGGTCCTGCTGGACCGGCTGCCCGACGTCGATCTCGCGGTGCCCGCGCAGACCCTGGTACGCCGTCCGTCCACGTTTCTGCGGGGCATGACGGCCATTCCCGTTCGGTTCACGCCCATTCGCCCGACTGGAGATCCGCAATGAGCCGTACCAGCGCCGCCCCCGCACCAGCCCCGTCCCTCGTCATCGACCCCCTCGTCCGCGATCTGGACGGCGAGACCGCCCGGCTCCGCGAGACGGGCCCCTTCGTCCGGATCGATCTGCTCGGCGCCCCCGCCTGGACCGTCACCGAACACGCCGTCGCCCGCCGGCTGCTGACCGATGCCCGGCTGGTGAAGGACATCAACGGGTGGAGACTCTGGCAGTCCGGTGAGATCGACCGCCGATGGCCGCTCGTCGGCATGATCGACACCGGCCGTTCGATGTTCTCCGTCGACGGCGCCGAACACCGGCGGCTGCGCGCCAAGACCGCCCAGGCGATCACCGCCCGCCGGGTGGAGTCGATGCGCCCCGTGGTGGAGAGCATCACCGCCGAACTGCTGGACGCCCTGACCGAGAACGCCGGTCCCGACGGCCGGGTCGATCTGAAGACCCACTTCGCCCAGCCGCTGCCGATGAGCGTCGTCTGCAATCTGATGGGCGTCCCGGACGAGTCCATTCCGCGCCAGATGCGGCTGTGGAAGGCGTTCTTCTCGATCCTCACCCCGCAGGACAAGCGGCTGGCCGCCGTCGACGAACTGACGGCCATCTTCACCGAACTCGTCGCGGAGAAGGCGAAGGCCCCGGGCGACGATCTGACCAGCGCCCTGATCCTCGCCGACGACGGCGGCGCGCCCCTCACCCAGCTGGAGGTGATGGGCAACCTCAAGGACATGATCGGCGCCGGTCACGAAACCACGGTCGGCCTGGTCCTCAACGCGGTACGCGCCCTGCTCACCCACCCCGACCAGCTCGAACTCGTCCGCTCCGGACAGGTGCCGTGGGAGACGGTGGTGGAGGAGGTCCTCCGCTGGGACCCGCCGACCACCCATCTGCTGATGCGGTTCGCCACCGAGGACATCGACGTCGACGGCTTCGTCATCGAGCGCGGCGAGGGTGTGGTGATCTCGTACCGCGCGATCGGCCGCGACCGGGACCGCCACGGCGACGACGCGGACTCCTTCGACATCCGCCGCGCGACCCCGATCCGCCATATGACCTTCGGCCACGGCCCGCATATGTGCCCCGGCGCCGCCCTCTCCCGGCTGGAGGCGATGGTCGCGCTCCCGGCGCTCTTCGCCCGCTACCCGGAGCTGCGTCTCGCGGTCCCGGCGGACGAGCTGCGGAACATGCCGGTGATGACGCAGAACGACCTGGAGGCGTTCCCGATCCTGCTCCACGGCTGACGCGCCCGGCACGCCTGACACGTGCCAACAGGGGCTGTACGGAAATGTTCCGTACAGCCCCTCGGTCTCCCTCGGTCTCCCCCGGTCTCCTTCGTTCTACAACACCTCTTCCGGTACGGCGCCGTACGCCTCCCGCAACTGCCCCAGGACGGGATGCCCGGTGTCCATCTCCGTCCCGTCGATCGCGGCGACCGCCCGGACCCCGACGGCGGCGTTGGTGAGGAAGGCGGCCCGCATCCCCCGTGCGTCGTCCGGCGTGACGGGCCCGACCCGGTGCGCGACGCCCCGCCGGAGCAGGGCCATGGTGACCCCGTCCAGTACGGGCGCCGCCGCCCAGACGACCGTCCCGCCGCCGTTTCCGTCCCCTTCGACGAATCCGGCGTTCCAGGTGGGCCCCTCGGACACCAGACCGTCCCGCCCGGTGAACAGCGCGTCGTCGTACCCGGCGAGTTGCGCCTCCCGCCGGGCGTGCAGGGCTCCGAAAAGCCCGCAGTGCTTGACCTCGGGCAGTTCCCGCTCGTACGCCACGGTCCCGACCCGCACGGCCGCCGGCTCGGCGGCCCCGGCGCCGCGCACGGTGACGAGGAGTCGGGGCCGTACGGCGTCCACGGGCCGGACCAGGCTGATCCCGGGGTCGTAATGCGTGAGGCGTACGACACAGGGCGCGTCCCGCCCCTCGACCGCGCGCCGTACGCGTTCCCGTACGCCGTCCGTATCCACCCCCACCCCGAAGACGACGGCGCTGTCCCTCACCAGCCGCTCCAGATGCAGCGACAGCCCTTTGACACGGCCGCCGGGTTCGACGCGCATGGTGGTGAAGTGCCCGTACGAGGTCATGGCGAGCGGCGCCAGTTCGTCGGGGGTCACGGGCCGGTCGTCCAGGGTCGCCATGGGTCCAGCCTGCCACCGGCCGCCCCATTCCCACGGCCCCGCCCCCGGGTGGCATCCTTGACCGGTGCTCTCATCCGATCACGTGGGTTCGGTGTTCTTCGACGTCGACGGCACCCTGGTCCCCGGGACGAGTTCCTCGGCCTTCCTCGCCGGTTTCCTGGGCCACCGGGACGAGCTGACCCGGGCCGAGGACGCCTACGCCTCCGGTGAGCTGGACAACCGGCAGGTCTCGGAGCTGGACGCCAAGGGCTGGGCGGGCGCGTCCGAGACACAGGTACGCGACTGGCTCACCGGACTTCCCCTGGTCTCCGGCATCAAGGAGACCGTGGACTGGTGCCGGCGGCACGGGTTGGTGCCGGTGCTGGCCACTCTCGCCTGGTCACCGGTCGGCGGCTATCTGATGGACCGCTTCGGCTTCCACGCGTTCAGCGGACCCCGCCCGGAGACCATCGACGGCCGGTTCACGGGCCGCGTCGCCCATCACTTCGACGAGTACGACAAACGGGACTTCGCCCTCGCCCGGGCCCGGGAGCTGGGCCTGTCCCCCGCCTCCTGCGCCGCCGTCGGGGACAGCCGCTCCGACCTGCCCCTGTTCGCCTCCGTATCGCTGAGCGTGGCGTTCAATGCCTCGGCGGGAGCGCGGGCGGCGGCAAGCGTCGCCGTGGACGGCGATGATCTACGAGAGGTGATTCCGGCCCTGAGCCGGCTGGCCGGAGCCGCGCGTTGACGTCGGCGGCGGCGCGCGGCCCCGTCGGGCCCGACGACATCGGCGGGCACCCCGGCGGTACGGAAGATCCGACTATTTAGCCCGATCGGGGATCACGGTCCCGGTTCGCCGGTGGGGGAGACCACCGCCTCAGATGATCTTGGTGACGTTCCGGTCCGGGCGTTTTTGCCGATCCTGGAGGATCCATGCGACACCCTGTCTCCCGCCTGCGCACACGGGCTCTGGCCGTGGGGCTGGCACTGGCGGCGTCCGTGCTCGTGCCCACCGGCTCCGCCGGGGCGGCCGATCAGTACGAGTGGGCCGCGCTGGGCGACTCGTACACCTCCGGCCTCTTCGTCGGGGACCCGCTGCCCGCGTTGGGCGACGCGTCGCGGGACGGCTGCGACCGCACCACCGACGCCTACCCCGACGTCGTCGAACGGGAGCTGGCCGAGTACCCGCCGGGCCTGCCCGTCAACCTGACCGACGTCAGCTGCGGCGCCGCCACCATCGCCGATATCGCCACGACCCGGCAGACGCCGATCAGCCCGGTCCAGCCCCCCGAGGGCGGCTGGCCCGCGGTGGACACCCAGATCGAGCGCGCCGGTCTGGGCGACGGGACCGACATCGTCACCATCGGCGTCGGCGGGAACAGCCTGCCCTTCGGCGACGTGCTCCTGAAGTGCCTGGAACAGGGGGTGGCCGGCAAGTCCTGTCGCGAGTACTACACCAACCCGCCCGAGGGCGTGGAGAGCATCGGGGACCGGCTCGCCCGGGTCCAGGACGAGTACATCGAGATGCTGGCCGGGGTGCACCAGGCCGCCCCGAACGCCAAGGTGATCACGGTCGGCTACCCCGCGGTCCTGCCGGAGAACGGCACCGACTGCAACCGCCTCTCCCTCAACGAACTCGGCTCGATCACCCACGCCGACGTCGACTGGCTCCGCGACGAGGTCCTCAAGCCGCTGAACAGCACGATCCAGCGGGTCGCCGAGTTCTTCGGCGACCGCTACACCGACATCTACTCCTCCAGCGTCGGCCACGACGCCTGCCAGCCCGCGGGCACCAAGTGGGTCGAGGGCATCTGCGGCGACGCCGCCGACTACTGGCCCACCAAGCTCGCCGGCACCTTGCTGAACTGCGGCCTCATCGGCAAGCACGTCACCCTGGTCCACCCCAACGCCGAAAGCCACGCCAACGCCGCCGCCCACGTCGAACGGGCCGTCCGCATCTCCCTCCTCGAACGCTGACGACCGGGCCGGGCCCGAACCGGAGCCCCGGGCCGTGTACCAGCGCGGCCCGGGGCACCGCACCGGTGATCACCCGACAGAGCCGGTACGGAAGATGTCGGGTGACCGGGGCCGGTGTCGCACACGATGGGGTCATGGACGACACGACCTTGGTATCCCGCTTCCTTCGCGACGGCTTCGTGAAGCTGGAGGGCGCTGTCGCGCCGCGCGTGGCCGCGGACTGCGCGCGGCTGCTGTGGCGGGAGACGGGCTGCGACCCGGACGACCCTTCGACGTGGACGAAGCCCGTGCACTGGGTGGGCGGCATGGCACAGGGTCCGTTCGCCGCCGCACCCAACTCCCCGTCGCTGCATCGCGCGTACGACCTGCTCGTCGGCGTGGGACGCTGGGAGCCGCGCTACTCGCTGGGCACGTTCCCGCTGCGCTTCCCGCACGAGGAGGAGCCGGACGACACGGGCTGGCACATCGAGGGGAGCTATCTGCCGGAGGGCGAGAGCTGGTACTTCACCAATGTGCGCTCCCGGGACCGGGCGCTGCTGATGCTGTTCCTGTTCAGCGAGATCGGCGAGGAGGACGCCCCGACCCGGATCCGGGTCGGCTCGCACCTGGATGTGCCGAAGGTGCTGGAGAAGTACGGGGAGGACGGGGCGAGCGGACTGACCCTCGCCCCCGATCTGGTGGCGGCGTCCGACCACCGGCCACTCGCCCTCGCCACCGGGTCCCCGGGCGATGTCTTCCTGTGCCATCCGTTCCTGGTGCACGCGGCGCAACCGCACCATGGGGCGCGGCCGCGCTTTATGGCGCAGCCGCCGCTGATGCCGGCGGCACCGTACGAACGGGAACGGGCCGACGGCACGTACTCACCCGTGGAGATCGCGATCCGCCGGGGTCTGGGACAGGACAGCGCATGCTGGAGCGGCTGAACCAGGCCATGGAGCACATCGAGGGCCATCTCGACCAAGACCTCGACATGGGGGAGCTGGCACGCCTCGCGGCCACCTCGGAGCACCATCTGCGCCGGATGTTCTCCGCGCTCGCCGGCATGCCGCTGTCGGAGTACATCCGCCGCCGCCGGCTCACCCTCGCGGGCGCCGAGGTCCTCGCGGGACGCGGGACGCTGCTGGAGATCGCCGTGCGTTACGGCTACGGCTCCGGGGAGGCGTTCGCGCGGGCGTTCCGCGCCATGCACGGCATCGGACCGGGCGAGGCGCGGCGTACCGGCGCCGCCCTCACCTCCCAGTCCCGGATGTCCTTCCGCCTCACCGTCGAAGGGCGCAGCGATATGCGGTACCGCGTGGTGGACAAGGCGGACTTCACCGTCGTCGGGCTCAAGACCCGGGTACCGCTGGTGCATGCCGGGCCGAACCAGGCGATCATCGACTTCGTCCGCGGGATCGATCCGCGGACCCTGGAGCGCCTGGAGAAGCTCGCGGACCAGGAGCCGCACGGCATCGTCGCGGTCTGCGACGGCATGGACCCCAGCCGCGCCGAGGGCACCGAACTCGACTACCACCATGGTGTGATCACCTCCGCGCCCGCCCCGGAAGGCATGACCACCTTGGCGGTCCCGGCCGGCACCTGGGCGGTCTTCACCACCTCCGGGCCGGTGCCGCAGGCCATCCAGGAGCTGTGGCGGGACGCGTTCACCGAGTGGTTCCCGTCGAACCCGTACCGCACCCGCCCCGGGCCCGAGATCCTGCGCACCCGCCTGTCACCGGAGAGGACCGAGGCCGACGCCGAACTGTGGCTGGCGGTGGAGCCGGAGCGCCGGGTCATGCCTTGAACTCACCCTCGGCGAGCGGCTCCATCGGGCCGGACGACGTCGACCGGCAGCCCGGCAGCCCGGCAGCCCGGCGGAGCGTGCGGCGACCACCGTGTCCGCCGTTCCGTCGGCCGCCTCGCGGGTGGCGCCGTTCGCGGCTCCCCAAGGAAACACTCGGGGCCGTACACGATCATTTGACTGTTCACCCTCCGCACATGAATGATCACTTGGTGTTCCCATTGATCGGCTCCTTTCTCCGGGGCCTTGACGACAGGACACATAGATGACTTCGACCATGCGCGGGACGACGAATTCTCCGATGGTGCGGCGGCTGGCTGCCGCGGCCGTCGCGCTGGGCAGCTGCATGGCGCTCGCCGGGCCGGCGGGGAGCGCGGGCGCGGCGCCCGCCGAGCCCGTACCGACCGTCTTCTTCGGGGACTCTTACACCGCCGACTTCGGTATCGCCCCCTTCCACGAGGGCGACAGGACCTTCTGCTTCCAGGCGAAGGAGAACTATCCCGCCGTCGCCACCCGGCGCCTCGCGGACAAGGGCATCACGCTCGACGTCCAGGCGGACGTCTCCTGCGGCGGCGCAACCGTCCAGAACTTCTGGCAGGAACAGGAGCTGCTGGGCGGCATGAAGGTCCCGCCGCAGCAGGACGCGCTCAAGCAGGACACCCGGCTGACCATCGGGAGCCTGGGTGGCAACACGCTGGGCTTCAGCCGCATCCTGAAGCAGTGTTCCGGCGACCTGCGGAGCCATCCTCTGCTGCCGGGAGAGCCGGTGGACGCTGACGAGCCCGCCGCCAAGTGCGGCGAGTTCTTCGAGTCCGGGGACGGCAAGCAGTGGCTGGACGGCCAGTTCGAGCAGGTCACCGGGGATCTGGAGGAGCTGCTCGACCGCATCGCGTACTTCGCCCCCGACGCGAAGCGCGTCCTGGTCGGCTACCCGCGGCTCGTGCCCGAGGACACCACCAAGTGCCTGACCGCGGCGCCCGGTCAGACGCAACTGCCGTTCGCCGACATCGCCCAGGACGCCCTGCCGGTCCTGGACCGGATCCAGAAGCGGCTGAACGACGTCACGAAGAAGGCCGTCACCGAAGCCGACGGCGGCGCCGACTTCGTCGACCTCTACGCCCACACCGGCGCCAACACGGCCTGCGACGGCGCCGACCGGGGCATCGGCGGCCTGCTGGAGGACTCCCAGATCGCCTTCGGCGACGCACACATCCCCTGGTACGCGCACCCCAATGACAAGGGCCGCGACATCCAGGCCGAGCAGGTGGCCGTCAAGACGGAGCAGATCCTCAACCGGTAGCAGCCCGCAGCAAAGGTGGAGCGCGGCCCGGCACCGGACGACGAACCCGCCGGTTCCCCCGGCCGGGCCGCGCCCGGGCCGCTATGGGGTGGCCCGGCCCATGGCCTTCGTTCCACCGCTGGGAGCGCGGGTGGGCACGAGCAGCCGCCCCGCCCGTTCCGACAGTTCTCGGGCGTGATGGTCGTCCGGGAACCGGGCCAGTCGGGTCCGCAGGTTGTGTACGGATTCGCGGATACGGGCCGACTTGACCCCCTCCGCGATGTCGAGGAACTCGGTCCAGACGGTCAGGGCGCCCTCCAGATCGCCCTGCCGTAGGTGCAGGGCACCCAGGTGGCCGAGGACGTTGGCCCGGCTGCGACGGCGGTCGAGACCGTGAACGGCGAGGGCCTGTTGGAGCTGGACCCGGGCGGCGGTCAGATCGCCCATGCGGGCGAGGATCATGCCGGACGCATGAGCCCATCGACCGATGGTGAAGTGCGAAGCCCAAGAGGTACCGGTGGGGGCGTCGGCGCTGCGCTCGATGTGCTTCTGTGACGCGGCGAGGTTACGGGTGGCCAACCGGTGATCGCCGTCGAGTGCGGCGGCCTCGGCGAGGGTGGACTGGTAGTAGGCCCGCACCCTGGGGTCGCCCACGTCCCGGGCCGTGGCGACGGCTTTCTCCGCGAGGGCGAGCGCCCCGGCGTGGTGTCGGGCGCCGAGGCCCATGGCCTGAACGGCGAGGCCGCGTAAGGCGGTCGCGGCGAGTTCGGCCTCGCCCGCTTCATCGGCGAGCCGGTAGGCGTGGACATAGTAGCCACGCGCGGCAGCCCCATGGTCCTGGTCCTGGCTCATCCACCCGATGAGGTGCGCGAGCCGTGACGTCGCCGCGTACAGCTCCCGCCCCGTGGCCTCCGTGTATCGGCCCTCCAGCCAAGGGCCGACATGGTCCGTGAGATATCCGATGGCCAAGTGACGTACATGGCCGCCGCCGTATTCGGCGGAGCTGTCCCCCAGCACCCGGACCATCTGGTCAATGGCCTCGACCTCGGCGCGACCAACCCTGATGGCACCCGAAGAGACCGACCCGACGTGTCGGGTCACGGCTTCGACATCCGGGATATCGAGGAAGGACAGCGCGCCGCCGCTGGTGGCGGTGAGGAAGTCCCGGCGGTCCACGCCCGGTGGTCAGTCGGCCCTGACGGGCCGGATCATCGCGGCGAAGCGGGGCGAGTCGGGGAAGGGCTGCTGTTCACCCAGCTTCTCGTATCCCCAGCTCTCGTAGACGGCCTTGACCTTGCCGTCGCCGGACCGGGGATCGACCAGCAGGGTGACGCGTTCCTCGGTACGCCCGGCCAGCCAGGTGTCATGGAGACGGCGGGCTACGCCGGTGCCGCGCCAGCGCTTGCGGACCACGATCTCATTGAGACCGACGGTACGCCGCCCGTCTTCCCGGATGACGTCCTCGGGCACCGGCTCGGTCATGCTCCGCCACCAGCGGGTGTCGGCGGCGAGCGGCATCCCGAAGCAGAGCCCGACGGGCTCACCCCCGTCGTAGCCGAGCACGGCCGCCCACCCGGGCCGGGACGCGTAGGCGCTCAGGCGCTCGTCGAAGCGGGCCACGGTGTGGAACTCCCCGGTCATGCCGAAGTCCTGGTGCCGGACTTCGGCATGGATGTCGAGGATCGTCTGCCGCACGGCCGCCAGGCCCTCGGCGTCGATGTGGCGGAAGTCGATGGTCACGGTGATCCTTTCCGATCGTGGAATCGGTCGGTCCACTCGGAGGCGAACCGGGCTCCGGGGGCAACACGGGCCAGGCCGTGGTCGAACTGGCGGAGGGCCTTGCGGGTGCGCCCGGTGAGGGCGGCCTGTTCCGGCAGAACGGTCAGGGCCGTGCCGCACGCGGTCTCGGCATCGCCCTGGCGAAGCTGGGTGAGGGCGAGGTGCGCGGTGTAGTAGCACCGGTTTCGGCGGTACTCGGGGCGCAGCAACGTGAGGGTCTGGTGCAGATGGGCCTCAGCCTCCTCGTACTCCCGGAGCTTGACCAAGGCCAGGGCGGAGAGGCCGTGGAGTTCGGCGGCGTCGTAGAACGCCATCACGCTCTCGCGCTGCGCCAAAGGGTCGGCGCGCTGGAAAGCAGTGTGGGCACTGCCCAAGGCGCGCCGCCCGGCCCGGGCGTTTCCCGTGTCGGCGTGAACGGAGGCGAGTCGGGCGGAGGCGAGGGACGCCAGAAGGGGATCCCGGCGGCTGGCGGACGAGGAACGGGCCCTCTGGGCAGCCGCCATCGCTTCGTTGTCGTCGTTCCTCTGACCCGCGAGGATCGAAAGATGCCTCCAGACACGGAATTCGGCCTCCGCATGGCCGGAGAGCTTGGCCAAGGTGAGGGCACGTTCGACATAACGCTGAGCGCGCTCCGGGCGGCAGCGGTCGACGGCGGCCCATACCGCGAATCCGGTGAAGGACGACGCGAGGTAGTAGAGCCGGGAGCGGACCCGCTCCGGCAGCATGCCGCCCGATGACTGGAGCGTCAGCGCCTGCTTGCTGAAGGCCAGAGCCTCGGCCTCCAGTCGGACTGTCGCACCCGAGGCGTCGTCGTCGAGGATGAGCCGGTCGAACGCCCGCTCCAACTCGTCGACCTGAGCCATACCGATACGGGGCAGGGGACCTGCGGCTGCGGTGGTCGGCAGCGCTGCCGCTCCTAGGGCGGCAGCACTTGCGACGGTGAAGTGACGACGTTTCAAGGTGTCCTCCGGATCCACGTCCGCTAAAGCTTCGGCCGATAAAACGTTGCTCGCTACACTGTTTCTCGGCAGGAAACCCAGCTCGTATGCATCGAATCCGAACTCCATTTGCAGGGCGCGCCGCTGACGCTCCTGAGGCCACCTCGTCTTCCCCGTGATCCAGTTACGGATGTGGCGGGCGGTAATGCTGCCGGGGCTGCCCGTCAAGTCCTCGATATGCAGGTTGAGCCGATCGGCCAGCTCCTCCTGCGACAGCCCTGCGGCCTGCAGATGAGCGGCAAAGCGGGTGTTCTCCGGCTGCGCCATCAGCCCAAGGTAGCCCCGCACACACCGAGCGTGCTCGTGCGAGGGTAAAAATTTCCGGTATCGCATATGCCAACAGGCGGCGGAATTACCTGGCTCGCCACTGCGGCGACCCGCTTTCCTCGGAGCTGCACCAATTACCGGCTCTATCCGCGTTCGCGGCGGGCCGTCTTCACAAAGGGCACCCCGACAGGCCGTCGCCACGACCTGCCGGGGCTGTGACCAACCAGCTTGCTAAGGAGCTGATCAGCCGTATGTGTGATGCTATCGCCCGTCTGTTGACCCGTATCCTCACCCACCTCGCCGGGATACGGCGCCCCGTGCCGCCCGGTCGACACACCGTCGCGTACCTCTCCTCCGGGCGCCCCACCCCACCCCCCGTCGACCCGTGGTCGCGCCCGTGGACCGGGCCCACCCAGGCGGAGGCGCGGGCCATCCTGCGGGCGCGGGAGGAGGCGGAGCAGACGCTCCGGCTGCTCGCGCCGCCCGTCGCGGCGGCACGGCCCCGGCGGCGGGTGTACGTCGCGCCCGGTGGGGTCGTACTCGCGCGGCGCGTGCCGGTGCTGACCACCCGGCCGTCGCCGGGGTGGGGGTGGTTGCGGTGATGCTGGAGAGCCTTCTCGCCCCGCCACCGCCGCCGCGTACCGAGGTGTGCTGCGTCTGCGGACGGCTGACGACGACACCCGTGGAAGTCGGGTACGTGGAGCGGGCCAGTGGGCCCGGCCGGGTGCAGTACGTGTGCCCGCAGGACGTGGTGAGCCGGGTGCCAGGACCCGTACCGGGGGAGCTCCGATGACCGAACTCCCCCGCTTCCACGGGCGGGTCGTCCCGTGGGTCACCCCCTGGTCCGGCGCGCCGAATCTGGCCGAGCCGGTCGTGCTCGACCCCGTGCGGCGGCGGATCGCCTACGCGGACGAGTCGGTGTACGACCGCGCCGACGACGGCGTGCTGCTCGCCCGGGGCAGGGGCCGACGTGCCACCGACGCGGGTGGGCATCCGCTGTACGAGCAGATGGATCCGCGCCGCCAACGGCGCGCGACCGATCGCCTGTTGTGCCAGGTCTGCGGCCGACGACCGTCACCCCACCCCGAGGGGCTGCTGTGGCTGCTGGCGGGGACACGGCTCCCGGAGGGCGAACTGACCGTCACCCCGCCCGTGTGCCCGCCGTGCGCGGCGCTCGCGGTCGAGCAGTGCCCGGCGCTCGGCCGGAGCCATGTCGCGGTTCGGGTGCGGTATCCCCGCGCCTGGGGCTACCGGGGCGTCCTGCACTCCCCCGACCTGTCCCGACGGCACGGCCTGCGCGCGGCGGACGGCTCCGTACAACTGCCGTACGAGGATCCCCGTACGGCCTGGCTGCTCGCCGATCACACGGTCACCCGGCTGATGGGCTGCGAGCCCGCGACCGGAGACGTACGGTGACCGCCCCGGTGGTCCTCGCGGTGATCACCCACGGCGCGCGGGTGCTGCTCGTACGCCGCCGTCTCCCCGAGGGCCCGCTGCTGTGGCAGTTCCCCGGCGGCAAGGCGGAGCCGGGCGAGTCCCCGGGGGCGACGGCGGTCCGGGAGGCCCGGGAGGAGACGGGCCTGACGGTCGTACCGGGCCCGGTCCTGGGCGAGCGTCGCCACCCCCGGACCGGCCGCCGTCTGGCGTACGTGGCCTGCGCGACGGTACGCGGCACGGACACCACGGCCCGGGTCGCGGCCCCGCGCGAGATCGACGCCGCCGTCTGGGCGACGTACGAGGAACTCGACCGCTACGTGCCGTACGGCGTGTACGCGCCGGTGGGGCGATATCTGCGGCTGGAGGCCGCGCGACGGGAAGGATGACGCGGTAACCGGAACCACCACCGCCGGGGCGACGCACGCCGGTCGCCCCGGCCCGGGAAAGGAGCGGACCGTGACCGAGCGCGACGGATGGGACGGGCTCCCGCCGGGCCTGCGGGCGGGGATCGAGGAGCGCGTCGGCGCCGTACACGACGCGACGGTCCTGCGCGACGGGCTCGACTGCCGGTTCGCGGCGACTGTGACGACCGATCCGCACGGCCGGCTCTTCCTCAAGGGCGTACCCGACGACGCCACGGACGCGGCCGCCGCGCTCCAGTACGAGGCCCTGCTGAACCCGACCGTCGTGGGCGTCGGGCCGCTTCTGCGGTACGACCTCCGGGCGGCGGGCTGGCACGTCCTCGTCTTCGAACGGGTCGACGGCCGACACGCCGACCTGGGGCCCGGGACGCGTGATCTGGACGCCGTCCGCGCCGTACTGACCCGTATGCGCGCCCTCCGCGTACCGCCCGGGATCACGGTGCCCCCGCTCGCCGCCCGGTTCACCGGGTTCCTCGGTCCCGGCGACGCGGAACGGCTCGCCGGGGAGACCCTGCTGCACACGGACACCAATCCGCGCAGCATCCTCGTCACGGACATCACCCGGCGGGCGTACGTCGTCGACTGGGCCTCTCCCGCCACCGGACCCGCCTGGGTGGACGCCGCGTACACCGCCGTCCGTCTGATGGAGTGCGACCAGCCACCCGGCACCGCCCTCGCCTGGCTGGCGACCGTCCCGACCTGGCGGGAGGCGGACCCCGGTGCCGTCCGAACATTCGTGGACACGGTCTGCCGACACCGGACCGCAGCCCTCGGCGAACGGAACGCCGAGCCGGGCAACCGCCGCTTCCAGCTGCTCGCCTGACCCGGCCCCGCCCGACAGTCCCTACGGAGTCGGCCGTCCGTGACGCTCCCAGTAGGCGTCGAACGGCACAGCGGCGGCCAAGGCCCGGTCCCGGTATCCCCGGTACTCCGTGAGAGCTTCCGGAGGCATCAGCTCACCGCCGACGAACGCCCCGGTCCCGGTGTAGTGCATCCGATAGACGTCCCGGTCGTCGAAGATCCAGAAGTCGTGGTCGGGCAGCCCCGTGACCGCCTGCTCCGCCAGGTCGACGATCCCGATGGCCTCCCCGGCGGTGATGTTGCCCGGGTACGCGGACAGCTCGTACCGGAGGTAGTCCGTGAGCGGCGACCTCAGCACATGGACACGGGAAACCTGCTTGCCCCGGTCGGTCATCGACCGCACCCAGGGGTTGTCCGCCCACTCGGGGCCCATGTCCCCACCCGACAGGAACCGCGCGATCTCCTCGCGCTCCTCCTCGATGTCGTACTCGTCCAGCGTCTCCAGCCTGAACGCGGTCCGCTCGAAGTCCTCGAAAAGACGCCCGAATTCCTCACCCGCGAGCACGGCCGCCTCACCTTCGCACTGTTCCATGGGCTTCCCCTCATATCGCCGACAAACTTGTGCCGATGCTTTCGGCCCCGTGGAACATGGTCAAGAACCGGAAGTTCAATCGGAAGAGTCTCCGGTAGTCGCAGGAGTTGACGAAATTGTCCGACCGAACCCGTCGTATTGATCGTGGACAGCAGTCAGCCTCTCGACCGCCACCAGAAGGCCGCCCCGGGGCAACGGTGATGTCTCGCGCTCTGCCACCTCGTGCTTCTTCGTCTTGGATCCTCCCGCCGGCATATCGCCGGGAGGAGGATGCCCGGCAACACACCGAGCGGCCGGGCAGCCGTGCCCGGCCGCCGCTCGTAGCGTGAGGTGCCGATGGGCAAGGGGTCGCGCGGAGATCAGATCTACCGGCGAACCTGGATCAGGGCATGAGTGCCGCTCGTGCGCCAAGCCCTGCCGGACTGTTCCAGGGTGTCCAGTGTCTTCTGCTCCAGCCCCACGATGACGTCGGACTTGAGGGTGCGGAGCGTCGCGACAGCTCCGGGGAAGTACGCCGTAAGGTCCGCGAACCGTGTCCTCGCGTCCCACATCCGGTCGCCCACGAGACGACGGTAGTTGAGGTCACCTTTCAGAATGGTCAGTGTGACGGCCGCGAACTGCTGGCGCAGATCGTCCGGCATCTCCGTATACGGCAGCGGCGCACAGAAGAACGGATGGGTACGAATCTCCACGTGGCCTGTCGCCACGGCCTTCCAGAGACGGCCACCGATCCTGCCGGCCTCTCCAGGTGCCTGGGTGATGCGGCGGAGACAGTCGACGACATCCGCCGTCATCGCGTCGGACACGTAGTACGGAGAAGGCTTGACGTGGAGCACGACCCGCTCGGCGTGGCGGTGTTCGAGGAGGTGGTCGATGAGGATCAGGTCCGGGATCAGCTCTCGCCCCGCGTTGTCCGCCACCAGCGCGACCGTGGAACCGGCACCGGCGGGCAGCAGCTGCCACAACACGGCGCCGTCATCGACGACCAGGCCATCGGTAGCGTCATCGGGGGCCGGATTCCCCTCCGTGACACGGAAACCGAGGTCGGCACGATTGCCCCAGAGCGAGGCGTGGAGCAGGGCAGTGGCCCACTCGTCGGCCGACGCATCGACGACTGTGTCCAGCGCCCCGAGTTCCTCGTCCACCACCGCGGTACGCAGTTCCGCCTGCTTGAACGGGACGAAGGGATCCACTCCCCGCCACGGGCCGGTACCGAAATACTCGACGGCCCCGAGAAGCCTCCGGTAGAAGTAGCTCTCGGCCCACAGGAACGGAGTGTCGAACCACGGTCGCCCGAAGTGCTCCCTCCCCCATACCGCCCATTGCGTGTGATCGTGCGCCGAGGGGTCGAGCGGTTCGACGACGCCGTTGGTGATCTCGTCCAGCAGGGCGTCAAGGGCTTCGTGCTGCCGACGCCCGTACGGGAAGGCGTCTCGTACCTGCTGGATCAGGGCCGGGTGTCGTTTGGTCAGGACTCCCCAGGCGAACGAGCCGGTCTCGTTACTCAGAATGACCGGTGCTCCGGGTTCTGCGGCGGGGCCGGAGTCATGGTTGGCCCCGTCGCCCGAGGTGCGGGAAGTGTTGTCCGGCATGGTGTTCAAGCCCTTCGTTTGTCGCTCATGAGTCCTTGATCTCCAGGGCTACGACCCCCGCCGCGCTGCCGACCAGTACCTCACCCGTAACGGCTTCGAAGGCCGCGCAGTGCAAGGAGGCGTCCACTCGGCGGCCAGGCAGTGGGGATCGGTGTAAGCGGGGCTACATGATCCCTCGCCACCGCCATGGACGTGGCCCAGCTCGTCCCCGCAGGCAGTCGACGCGGTACTGGGCCTGGGCCGTCCACTCAGGATGTCCGGCGGCGTGAAGGGCCGCATAGGTGACCATGCGAAGCGTCCTGATGTCGGCAAAGAGGGCGTACCCCTCCCACTCGGTGACATCCGCTCCATACACACGGCAGAATTCGGCGTACTCGTCGGCTGTGACCGTACCGGTCGTCGTCAGCTTCACCGCGGTCGAGACAAGGTCCCACTCCGGCGGCCCGACGGAGAACCGCTCCAAGTCCATAACCGTACGGCCGGTGGCCGTACGCACTACGTTGCCCACCCATGCGTCGCCATGGACGGGACAGTCCGGGCGACCGGCAGGACGGAAGCCCCATTGGGCATGCAGGCCTCGGCGGAGCTGGTGCAGCCACTGACGGTCGTCTGCCGACAAGGTGCTCGCGCTGTCGATACGTTCTTCCAGCCGGACGAACGGTTCCAGTCGGCCCAGTTCGAAGCCCTCGGGTACGGGCAGGGCGTGTATCCGTGTGAGCACCTCGGCAACATCCATGACGGTGCCGGGTCCATGCGGCGGCAGCTCCGTCCAGAAGGTGACCGGGTAGCCCAACGCCACTACGGGCTGCTCGGCGTCAAGCGGCCGGACCACCGGGATGCCGCTCTCCGCGAGCCATCGAGCGACCCGTACCTCCTTGACCGCCGCAGGCATCTGGCCCGGCCGGGATATCCGTGCGATCACGTTCCCCGGCAGCCGCCACACCTGGTTCTCGGCGATCCGCAGGGCCTCCGCGCCCACGGTTACCAAGCCGACGGCGGAACAAGCCTCCTCCAGTACCGCCCGTTCGGGCGTCGCCGTGATCGTCATACGGGCAGGGCAGCGGTGATGCGCTCCTTGAGAGCAGCCGCTTCACCGATCTTCGGGTGCTTGCTCGCGAAGCGGGCCAGCTCGCGCAGATCGTCGGCTGCGCGCCGGGACGTGAGCCGACCGGACTCATCGAGTGCCCTGTGCCCGGTGGCGGCGGCCTCTCTGGGATCGCCCTTGGCCATGATCAGGGAGGCGAGCTTCGTGCATGAGATGGCGCGGGAGCGGGCGAAGGCATCGTCGTGGCCGCGGACAGCGGACTGGAACCGCTTGCCGGCCTCGGCCGGGTCCTGGCCGACGAGCGCGAGATCGAAGAGTGCGTGGGCGGTGTCCCCCGCGTGCTGGGCGGCGTCGTAGTACGCCATCCACGGTGGGTCATCCCCCGGACGCGAGTGCGCGAAGGCGTCGTCGGCCGCGCCGACGGCGGAGAGCGCGGCCTGCACGTTCCGCATCTTGGCGAACGCCCGGGCACGGGCGGTGTGCAGCATCGCCTGTTCGGTCGTGGTGATCCGGTCGGACCGGACGAGTCCCTTCTCGGCCTGCGTCAGGCCGTCGTCGGGGTCGCCGATCCACACGGCCTGGCGGGCGAGAAAGGAGTACGTCTTGGCGCGGAGGTGCCAGTTGCCGGCTTCCTCAGCACAGTCGGCGGCGACCTTGAAGGCCACTCTGGCGTCGTCATGGGCGTAGGCGTCGAAGTGGGTCGCACCGACGACCATGCCCAACCGCGCCACAGCGGCCAACAGCTCGGTCCGCAAGCTGAGAGGACAGGAGACGGAGAGCAAACCGACCGCGCACTCCAGGGCGCGGCTTCCCATCTCGCCGATCAGCCCTCCGCCTCCGAACCGGTTGTCCCAGACGTTCAGATTCGTGGCGACGGCAATGATCTGCTCGACGTGCGCGGAGGCGATGGTGGACGGTAGCTCGTACGGAGTCGTCGGTGCCACGAGCCGGGCAAGGTCGAGTGGGGCGAGGGCTGCCATGGTGCTGGCTGAGAGGAAGACACGGCGATCCACTGGGTCAGTACTCCCGTTCGAGGCAGACGAGACTGCTCTCCCCAGGATGCGCCCTGCCTGCCTTGGCGCGCCTTCCCCACCAGCCCTCCGCGGTCGCTCCTCGGCATCAGCGGTCTTTTCCTCGGCGTCGGGCTTCCTGAAGGCCATCGGCCAGGCACGTTCAAGAGTCCCTCCGGTTTCCAGAACCCGGTCGAGCGAATGGGCGAGGTCGAGGCGGCAGTGGGGGTACTTCCCATGCTCGATTTGCAGGATGACGTCGTCGCTGACCTGCACTAATCGACCCAGTTGGCGCGCGGAGAAGCAAGCCTGCTTCCGCAGATGCCGTAACTCGCTCCCGAACCACTCCCGGGGTGACTCCGCGGGATTCAGCTTCTTCTCCGGCTGTGGCATTTTCCTGGCCCCCGAATCGTGATGCCGAGGTGCGTAACCCTCGGCATGGAGATCTGCGCATTCCTTCGCCGAACTGCCTGAATGGTGGCTGACCGATCGAGACCAGTACACCGCAACCGAAGCTCGGTGCTGTGCTTCTGGCAGAACGGAGTGGACCACGATGGCCGACCTCCTCGTAGCGGCACCTTCCGTGCCCGGTGTGCGCGCCGGCACCACCAGCCGGCCTGGCAAGCTGGCCATGGATCTGACAGTGACCCCTCAGTCGCTGAGGAACGTTCGGTCCATCGTCGGCGCGCATCTGGGGCTGTGGGGAGTCTCCGACCTCGAAGACGTACGCGACCGGTTGCTGTTGGTGATCGACGAGCTTCTGGCCAACGTCCTGCACCACGCGATTGATCCACGCGACGCCACGGCAAAGAACGCCAAGCTGCTGATCCTGCGGATTCCGGACGCACTGGTGGCTGTCGTCACCGATGCCGACACCACCTTGCCGAGTGAGTCCGTCAAGCAGGACGAAGCCTCCGAGAACGGCCGTGGGCTGCTCTTGGCCAAGTCCGTCTCCGACGACTTCGGGGTCTTGGTGAACAAGGACGGCAAAGACATCTGGGCCAAATTCACCTGTCCGGAGCCGAAGTGGGGAGCAGTGGCGCTGGCAGCGGCAGCCAACGACTGCGGGCCCGCCGACCGGACGACCGACGTGACCCGGTCACAGGGCGGAATCAGGCCGCCGGAACTCGTGAAGACGGCCGGACATGCCCCTCTGGCAGCCGCTCAACCGTGCCAGGATCCACGGATCCTGAGGTTCGAGCGGCAGAACAACCCCGGCGTGGGGCAAGCGGCACACGCGTCCTCGCATGGAGCAGGACCCCCTGCGTCGGCACTTACCCAAGCCCGCCCTACCGATCAGAGCGCCCAGCACGAAGGAGATTCCCAGGTGTCCGATCCATCCCATACGACGGAATCCGACGACGGCCAGTCCTCCTCAGATATCGAGCAGCTCCGCGACGAGATGATCGAAAAGCTGAAGGAGCTGAAGGCCGTCCGCACCCCCGCCGTCGAGGCCGCGCTCCGGAAGGTCCCACGGCATGTCTTCGCGCCCGAGGTGCCGTTGGAGAAGGCATACGCCGCCGAGTTCGCGGTGATCACCAAGAAGGACAAGGACGGTGTCCACATCAGCTCGGTCTCCGCCTCACGGGTTCAGGCCCTGATGCTGGAGCAGGCGGAGATCATCCCCGGCGACCGTGTCCTGGAGATCGGTTCGGGAGGGCTGAACGCCGCGTATATCGCCGAGCTGGTCGGCGAGTCCGGCGAGGTCACCACGGCGGACATCGACCCGGACATCACCACCCGTGCCGAACGGTTCCTCGCCGGGGCCGGGTACGAACGTGTCAACGTCGTCCTGGCCGACGGCGAAGGCGGCGTCCCGGAACACGCACCGTACGACAAGATCATCGTCACCGTCGGGGCCTGGGACATCCCGCCCGCGTGGGTGGACCAGCTCGCCGAAGGGGGCCGAATCGTCGTACCGCTGAGGATGCGGGGCCTGACCCGATCGGTCGCCTTCAACCGGGTCGGCGACCGTCTCGTCAGCCGCGAGTACGAGCTGTGCGGTTTCGTACCGATGCAGGGCGTCGGTGAGAACCGGATGCGGCTCGTCCCCCTCCATGACGAGGAGGGCGCGGAGGTCGCGCTCAAGCTTGACGACGGTGAGCAGGTGGACGAGGGCCGCCTCCGGGACTCCCTGCACCAGCCGCGTACCGAAGTGTGGACGGGTGTGACCATCGGCGGTTTCGAGTCGAACGACAACCTGGATCTGTGGCTGGCCACAGCCCTGGACGGCTTCACGCTCCTCAGCGCCAAGCCGGGTGCCCGCGAACGCGGCATCGTTGCCTCCGTCTCCCCGATCGGTGTCGCCACGCTCGTCGACGGCGACAGCTTCGCCTACCGGACCGTCCGGCCGACGAGCGATGAACGGACCCTGTTCGAGTTCGGGGTGTACGGGCACGGTCCGGACGCTCCCAAGGTTGCGGAACTGCTGGCGGAGGAGATCCAGACCTGGGACCGCGAGCACCGCACCGACCGGGCCCGTATCGAGGCATTCCCCGAGGGAACAACCGACGACCTTCTCCCCGCCGGCCGCGTGATCGACAAGCGGCACACGCGGGTCACGATCTCCTGGCCCTGACAGCCGACTCAAGCCGCGGGGGCAGGAGCCCCGGCACCACCCGTCTGAAGAAGGGAACCCGAGATGGAAGCAAGCACCACCGCGCCGTCCCCGTCGGACTTCGACTTGGACATCAGCATCGTCGCGCAGGGCCGGATCATCCCCGAGCTGATGAACGACACCAGCGACAACTGCACCAGCACTTGTGAGAGCGCCTGCTCCAACAGCACCTGCGTGAACGGCTGACACCCGGCCGGGGGGGGGGGGGGGGGAAGGGGGGGCGGCCCGCCCCCCCCCCCGGCGGGGGGAGAGGGTTAAAAAAAAAAAGA